>DATCKB010000023.1:0-2422 GCA_036562505.1 Parasegetibacter sp.
ATAAAATGCAGCTAATACCTGTAACAGACAAAGCTACAGCCAGGAAATTTATCCAGGTGAACGTTGAAATAAATAAAGATAATCCTAATTACATCCGGCCGTTAGACAAAGATATTAATGAGGTATTTGACCGCGAGAAAAACAAGGCTTTCAAAAACGGTGATTGCATAAGGTGGATTCTGACTACGGATGAAGGAAAGCTGATCGGACGTATTGCTGCCTTTGTAAACAAGAAATACCGGACCAAAGGTGACACGGGGCCGGTAGGAGGAATTGGCTTTTTCGACTGTATTAATAATCAGGAGGCAGCTGATATGCTTTTTGATGTTGCCAAACATTGGCTGCTGAAACAGGGAATGACCGCCATGGATGGTCCGATTAATTTCGGCGAAAGGGATCGCTGGTGGGGGCTGGTAGTTAAGGGATTTCAGGAACCCCTGTATGGAATGAATTATAATCCTCCTTATTACGCTCAGCTTTTTGAAAATTATGGGTTCAGGCCGTTTTTTAATCAGATTTGCCTCGGACTCGATCCGGTAAAGAGACTTCCGGAAAAAATCTACCAGCGACATGCCGCCTGTGCTCAAGACCCTGCTTACTCAGCAAGGCATATTAATAAAAATGATCTCGAGAAATTTGCAGACGACTTTACCACTGTTTATAATAAAGCCTGGGCGGGCCACGGTGGAATGAAACAGGTAAAGAAATCGCAGATGCTGGCCACATTCAAAAAAATGAAGCCCATTATTGATGAAAGGATCGTTTGGTTTGCTTATTATAATAATGAACCCATTTCCATGTTCATCAACCTTCCCGATCTGAACCAATGGTTCAAATACCTGAACGGAAAATTTGATCTCTGGCATAAACTGAAATTTCTCTGGATCAAAAAAACCAGGCCTTGTAAGAAGTTTACCGGCATCGCATTCGGCATAGTCCCTGAATTTCAAAGCAAGGGGGTAGATGCATATATGGTAGTGGAAGCTGCAAAACTTATTCAGCCCAAAACCGATTATAAAGAATACGAAATGCAGTGGATCGGAGACTTCAATCCGAAAATGATTAATCTGGCTGAAAAAATCGGCGAAACTTTCAGAAGCAGAGAGTTGACAACTTATCGTTATCTGTTCGATCAGACGCAGCCATTCCACCGTCATCCGATACTGTAAATAAGGAAATTCTGGCTATCTTGCAGCCTATGGAAAAATTCATTGTTTCAGCCAGAAAATACCGTCCTCAGGACTTTAGTACGGTTATCGGTCAGGAGCATATTACCACCACATTAAAGAATGCTATAAAAAGCAACCACCTGGCTCACGCATTCCTGTTCTGCGGGCCAAGAGGCGTGGGAAAAACCACCTGTGCAAGAATACTGGCGAAAACAATCAATTGTGAGAACCCTACGGCCGATGGGGAAGCCTGTCTGACATGCCACTCCTGCATTTCTTTTAACGAAGGCACTTCCATGAACATCCATGAACTGGATGCGGCAAGTAATAACTCAGTTGACGATATCCGCAGTCTGGTTGAACAGGTCAGATTTGCTCCCCAGGCAGGAAGATATAAGGTATATATTATCGATGAGGTGCATATGCTTAGCTCATCGGCTTTTAATGCATTTCTCAAAACTCTGGAAGAGCCCCCCTCCTACGCCATCTTCATTCTGGCAACAACCGAAAAGCATAAGATTCTTCCAACTATACTTTCACGCTGTCAGATATTTGATTTCAAACGTATCACATCGAATGATACCGTAAATCACCTCAGTGAAATCTGTCAGAAAGAAAACATCAAAGCCGAGCGGGCTGCCCTGCACCTGATTGCTCAGAAAAGTGAAGGATGTATGCGTGATGCGTTGAGTATGATGGACAAAATAGCCAGCTTCACCAGCAACGAACTCACTTACAGCAATACTCTGGAGCATTTGAACATCCTCGACGCGGATTATTATTTCCGCTTAACAGAATATCTCCGGAATCAGGACCTGTCAGCATCTTTGCTGATGTACGACGAAATTAACAGGAAGGGATTTGAAGGTGATATGGTTTTGAATGGTTATGCCGAATTTATTCGCAACTTACTCGTTTGTACAGACGAAAAAGCAGCGGCCCTGCTTGATGTGCCGGAAGGTTTCAGAGAGCGTTATGTGGAAATGGCCCGAAAAATTTCTCCCGCTTACCTTCTCAGTGCCCTGAATATTCTGAATGAGGGCGAAATCAACTTCCGGACCGCGCGAAACAAAAGGTTACATGTGGAAATGGTTCTCATACGGCTTTGCTATCTTCAGCAGGCTATCGAATTGACGGAAGAGCAGGGTGAGCTCACTAAAAAAAAAATAGCTAACAGCTCCACTCCTTTCAGAAACGTAAGGATTGAACCCTACCGGAATAATACCACTGCAGGGAAAAAAGTCGGGGAAAAC
>DATCKB010000024.1:0-5579 GCA_036562505.1 Parasegetibacter sp.
GCATTATTCCACGCAGCTAAGCCCGAAGACGGCACATTTAATACAAGCGGTGATATCACTACAATCCCTTCCAGATTCAGTGTGCAGGGGGGAGTAAATTTTGACCTTGCTGTGAACAACACGCTGACCCTTAGTAGTGCCGCTGATTTTCAGGGCGAAAACAATGTGGTAAGTGTTGGTGTGATTGATAAAATCGGAGTTGAATCTCCCAATCTTCGCAGTGTAAATGTGGGCTTGTGGAACCGTTTTGGTGATGCTATTATCCCTGTTGTTGGTTTGGAAACTGAGAAGATGATGGATCACACTTCACTTAAAAAGCAGTGATTTTTCGACAATAAATCTGACGTGTGCTACATGATCTTCGCTTTCATTACTTCATACTCAGCCTCGGTAATTTTTCCCTGATTTCTGAGATCAATCAGTTTTTCGAGTTCATCAACGCGACTGGTTGAACCGTTGGAATGAGATGCACCTAACGAGCTGGTACTTGTAGCTATATTCTTTTTCAGTGCATCAAAACTTGAAGCAATATTATGGTCCGGACTTCTGAACAACCATACTGAAACTGCTATTCCGATTGCTGCAACTAATGAAATCCATAAACCAAAGCCCGGTTTCATAAAACCAAAACTATCACCGCCCATCCGGGAAATGGTAATGATGTTAAGTAACAGAGCAATTGCTCCTGCGGCAATAGCAATTAGCCAGGTTGTTTTATCCAATGATTTAATCTGGTCGCCAATCAGTGCCATCACCACCGTGCCGGCATAACACAGGAAGATAACAATTCCCCATCCTCTGAATCCGTTCATCGAAGAAGATGAACCACCGCCAAAAAAGTTGCTCAGAACCGGAATTGAAAACCAGGGAAGGAAAATAGAAATCACACCAAGCAATCCCGCAATCAACATGAATTTTCTTTGCCTGTTCATTGTTTGAAAGTTCATAATTAATGAATTTTTAAATGGACAATAAAATACCTTTAGTCAGATATTGGAACAGTGCGGGCGGGATTAATTATTGGTGAGATAAAAGGGACAGGATGAAAAAGTAAAAACTTATTTCAGAAAGTTAAAGAAAAATACGAAAAAAAGCCGGTAAATTCATTTTTTTACCGCAGCTACCTGTTTCACCGTTACCATTTTACTTTTGTTTCCCCAGCTATTGAGAATGTAATTGGTAATATCGGCAATTTCCTCATCACTGATATTGGCAGGAGCCATCGGGGTCGTGTATTTTACTCCGTTTACAACAATTGGTTTGTCCAGTCCGAATTTCTGGGCATATATGGCATTTACGGGATTCTTCAGAATATAATCAGCCCCCGCAAGCGGAGGAACCTGCCCGGGTGTGCCTTTACCATTTCCAAGATGGCAGGTGATACAGAGTTCTTCATAAAGTTCCTTCCCCCGGGCTATACTCTCTTCAAATTCTTTATCTTGGAACGAAAACCAGCTGATCAAAGAAAACGGGAGTAGTATAGTTAATATATTCTTGTTCATCCGTTTATGTTGACATTTTTAGTATTCGGGTATTGGTACTGTTATATTGGAAATTTCTTTTGGTAAATGTACTCATTCTGATTGGGGGAAGTAATAGCCAGGCTTTGAATTTCAATTAAACTTTGCCTACTGCGGAATAATTTTCATGATTTGTCCCCCTTCAACTGCTACATAAATATAACCATCCGGACTCTGTTCCACATTTCTCACGCGGCCCACTCGTTTGTATAATCTCTCCTGATGAACCACTTTGTCGCCTTCGAGTTCGAGGCGTTCGAGAAAAAACGGTGCAGTTAAACCGGCTATCAGCAAATTGCCTTTCCACCCCGGATATTTATCACCTTTCACAAATGTCATGCTGCTGGTGGCAATTGAAGGCTTCCAGTATATTACGGGCTGCTCCATGCCGGGCAGGGCGGTGTCTTTTGAGATAATCGCGCCGTTGTAATCGATACCATAAGTGATTTTAGGCCAACCGTAATTTTTTCCGCTACGGATAATATTCAATTCATCACCACCCATTGGTCCGTGTTCGGTTTCCCAGATTTCACCCGTCTCGGGATGTTTTGCTAAACCCTGAGGATTTCTGTTACCATAACAAAAGGCAGCTTTATTGGCATTAGGAATATTCACGAATGGGTTATCTTCCGGAATACTCCCATCGTCTTTAATGCGATAAATTTTCCCGTTTACCGTTCCGATATCCTGCGCTTTCTCCTTTTCTCCTCGCTCACCGATGGAGAAATAAAGATACCCTTCCGGACCAAATTCGAGACGACCACCAAAATGTACTCCGGCTCGTGTAAACGGAGCACCTTTAAAAATGATTTCCTGATCTACCAGTTCAAAGTCTTTCAGCCGGGCTCTCATCACATAAGTTATTCCACCATTCCCCCCGGGGTCCGGAGCAGCGTAAGAAATATATATCCAGCCATTATTTTTATAGTCGGGATGTAGTTCTATGTCAAATAGTCCGCCTTGCCCGCGGTTATACACTTTGGGAACTCCTTTGATCTGCTGATCGAGTAACTTCTCGTTCCTGAGCACATGTATAGTTCCTGATTTTTCTGAAATCAGAATATCACCATTAGGCATAAATTCCATTCCCCACGGAATACTCAGTCCCGTCTCAATCACGTGTAAGCGAAAATTTAGTTTCTCCGACTGAATAATTTCCTGCCCGTTAAAACTACAGGCGATCAATACAATAAGAGATGAGAACAAGAGTTTCCTGCTCATAACATTGAGTTTAGTTTCCAAAGATAAAGAATTGTGCCTCGCCCCCGACTACTTACTTCATTATCGCGATCAGATCATCGGCACTAACCAATGTGCCCTCAGGCAGAATTAACTCGGCAATTTCTCCGTTTTGAATAGCAGTCACTGTAGTTTCCATTTTCATGGCTTCAATGATAAATAATGGTGTATTTGCCGTTACTTTCTGACCGGGTTTCACCAGTACTTTAGATAATAGTCCCTGCAATGGTGCGCCAATATGTGCCGGATTACCTTTATCTGCTTTTCTGTTCTCAACTTTCCGCACATTGCTCTTCTTATCCTGTACTTCAATGATGCGGGTTTGGCCATTCAAACGAATGAAGACCTTTCTGATCCCGTTCTCATCCGGGTCACTTACTGTAAGTAAACGAATAAGCAGGCTCTTTCCCTGAGCAATGTTTACCAGAACTTCTTCATCTGAACGCAATCCGTAAAAGAACGCCGGAGTTGGAATTGTGCTGACGCGACTGTACATTTCCTGTTTTCTGAAATAATCCTCATAGACTTTTGGATAAAGCAGCCAAGATAGAAGGTCAGTAAACGGTCGGTTATTTCCAAACTTGCTGCAGAAGATTTCCCAGGATTCATCCCAGTTTATCGGTTGCAGGTGTTCGTTAGGTCGACCGTCAAACGGAACTATATCTTTCAGGATGATCTTTTGAAGGTCCTTATTAAATCCACCGACTGGTTGTCCCATTTCTCCCTTAAAGAATGATTGAACTGATTCAGGGAAGGAAAGAGTATGACCCTTTGTAAAGATATCTTCGTTGGTGAGGTTGTTCGATACCATGAAGAGTGCCATATCACCCACAACCTTGGAACTTGGAGTTACTTTGATAATATCCCCGAAGAGATCATTTACATTTTTATAGGCCTTTTTTATTTCCTCCATTTTGTCGCCTAGCCCCAGCGAAGCTGCTTGCGGTTTAAGGTTGGAGTATTGTCCGCCCGGGATCTCATGTACATATACTTCTGCGCTGCTCGCTTTAAGTCCGCTTTCAAACGGATAGTAATATTCTCTCACCACCTCCCAGTAGTTCGAGTGTGCGTTGAGCGCGCTAATATCATAAGGGTTTTCGCGTTCGTGGAATTTCATCATTTCCACAATTGCACTGAAGTTGGGTTGAGAAGTCAAACCTGATAATGATCCTGCACAACAGTCGATTACATCAACACCTGCTTCAATAGCTTTCAGATAGGTTGCAGATTGCAGCGAAGATGTATCGTGTGTATGCAGGTGAATTGGAATTTTTATAGTCTGTTTCAACTCACTGATAAGCTCGTACGCAGCCCAGGGTTTAAGTAAGCCGCTCATATCTTTGATAGCAAGAATATGCGCACCGCAGTTTTCTGCATCTTTTGCAAACTGCTTGTAGTAGTCCAGTGTATATTTTGTACGCGAATTATCCTGAATATCGCCGGTGTAACACATGGAAACTTCAGCAATGGCACGGGTTTTTTTCAGCACTGTTTGAATGCTCTTTTCCATATTCGGCAGCCAGTTCAGCGAATCAAAAATCCGGAACACATCAATTCCGTTTTCCCAGCTTTTTTCAATGAATTTCTCTACGAGATTATCGGGGTAAGCTTTGTAGCCTACTGCATTCGATCCCCGTAGCAGCATTTGTAACAGAATATTCGGAATCGCCTTTCTAATTGACTGAAGACGTTCCCAGGGGTCTTCCTGCAGGAAACGCAGACAAACATCAAATGTAGCACCGCCCCATACTTCCATACTGAATGTTTGTGGAAACTGCTGCGCAAAAGATGATGCAGCTTTCATAATATCGGCTGTGCGTACCCGTGTGGCCAGGAGTGACTGGTGGGCATCTCTGTAAGTGGTATCGGTATATTGAATCTGCTTTTGTTCAAGTAGCCATTTAGCCAGGCCGTCCGGACCTTTCTCTTCCAGCAGTTGACGCGTTCCGGGCTTAAATCCGGATTCCGGATCGAAGTGAGGAATGACTGGTTTTTCAAATACCCGCCTCAGGTCGGGGTTCGCAATATCGGGATGACCGTTAACGGTAATCTCAGATAAATAGCGGAGTATCTTTGTGCCCCGGTCCTGTCCCTGCTTATACGTGAATACTTCAGGGTGCTGTTGCATGAACCCGACGGTTGCGTTCCCTGCTATAAATACCGGATGGTTAATGATATTGGCAAGAAAGCGAATATTTGTCTTTACTCCTCTGATCCGGAATTCATTCAATGCCCGGGTGAGTTTTCTTGCAGTATCTGCAATGGTCATTGAATGTGCAGTTACTTTAACGAGCATTGAATCGAAGAAGGGTGAAATTTTCGCGCCGTTATACACGCTTCCTTCATCCAGACGAATACCGAACCCTTCAGCACTGCGGTAAGCCAGGATAGTACCATAATCCGGCTTGAAATCATTTTCAGGATCTTCTGTAGTAATACGGCATTGAATTGCGTATCCGTGAGGCTTGATTTTACCCGGATGAATATTAATTTCTTCATCTGATAATTTATGGCCTTCTGCTATTCTGATCTGAGTTTTAATCAGGTCAATCCCTGTAATCATTTCCGTTACAGTATGTTCAACCTGGATACGGGGGTTAACTTCGATAAAGTAAACATCGTCATATTTATCTACCAGAAACTCTACAGTTCCGACATTATTATAATTAACGGATCTGGCTATGCGGACAGCGTAATCATAAACTTTCTCTTTTACTTTTTCTGAAATATTGAAAGCAGGGGCCACTTCCACGATTTTCTGAAAGCGTCGTTGTACTGAACAATCGCGCTCGAAAAGGTGTGTGGTATTGCCATGATTGT
>DATCKB010000101.1:0-6589 GCA_036562505.1 Parasegetibacter sp.
GTGCTCCTATTGGCTTAACGGTTGAACCGGGTGCATACATACCTTTGATAGCACGGTTCAACAGCGGACGTGATACATCCTGAAGTAATGCAGTCAGATTTTTCTGCCCATCACTACCAGTCAGCAAATTCGGGTCATAAGTCATTCCCGACGCCATTGCCAGAATTCCTCCCGTTTTCGGATCGATTGCAACAACGGCTCCCAGCTTATTTGCCATCATCTTTTCGGCTATAATCTGGAGATCGATGTCGAGATGCGTATAAAGATTTCTGCCGGCAATCGCGGCAGTATCGAATTCCCCGTTTTCAAAAGAGCCCTGGATACGGTTTTTATTATCTCTGATAAGAAACTGCACCCCCCTTTGTCCCATCAATACTGACTCGTATGAATACTCCAGTCCGTTTTTGCCGACATAGTCCCCCTGGCGGTAAAACCCTCCGGAGCGTGCAATACCAGCCGCATCTATTTCCCCAACATAACCTAAAATAGGAGCACCTACCCCATATGGGTAAACGCGTATTGGTCTTTCTACCAGATCAAATCCTTTAAACTTCCATATATTTTCAAGAAATCCGGCATGTTGTTGAGGTGTGAGCAGACCCTGAAAAATTGAGGGACGATAGCGGCCGTTTTTTACGATTGCAGTTACAATTCTCTTTTTAAACTCAGCCGTATCAATATTCAGAAGCTTGCATAAGTAAGCTGTATCCGGGTTTTTAATCTGCGATGGAGTAACTACCAGATCATATGCGAGAGAATTATTCAGGATGGGTCTTCCCTTCCTGTCAAAAATAATTCCTCTGCTCGGATAAACTGTTTTTTGATAAACAGCATTATCCTGAGCAAGTTTCTGATACTTACTGGTGAGCACCTGCAGCGTAAAGAGCCTCACGATAATTATGAGGAACACCACCAGGAATATCAGACGTATTACATTACTTCTCGACTGGTTGAATACGGACATGCTTGTTTGGAGTGAGTTTCAAAATTAAAACAAAAAGTATAAGATGCAGCCTGTCTTACGCTGTATTTGTTCTGTAACGTTGATCTCTCGGAAATAGCATTTCCACGAGCATCACTAACACAAAACTTACCGCCGTGGTTGCGAGTACTTTCCCCATAAAATAAATGAAACTTCCAAACTGCATCCATTCCAGAAAAACAAGATAGGTGTGATGCAGTAAGGTTAATACCAACACATAAGTGATATAAGGAACCCAGCCCAAACTCTTTGCTGAAGGTGATACATAATTCAGCTCAGCCATATCCCGTGATACAAGTAAACTGATGATAAATGGTCTGATATAAGCTATCAGAACGCAAGCGGCCGCATGTAATCCCGGGGTTTTGGTGAAAGCATCGAGCGAAAATCCAAAGAGAAATGCTACTACCATCAGCCAGCCTCGCTTCATATTAAAAGGAAGCCACAGTATAAACAGGAAATAGAGATATGGAACAATAAACTGGTGCAGTGGTGGAATATTGTTCAGCACAAAAACCTGAATGAATATGAACAGGATATAACGGATTATATTTTTCAGTAATTCACTCATTTATTTTGATTCCTGATTTAAGTTGAAGTTGTTCTTCCTTTTCGAGGTTCTCAATCACATATACATATTGCACATTAAAGAAATTAGTAGCCGTTCTGACTTTTACCCGGTAGAAGTTACTGCTTGGATCAGTGGCAACAGATTCCACTGTTCCGATAAGTATTCCCGGTGGAAATTTATCGGAATACCGGCTGGTGACTATACTGTCTCCCTGATTCAGTTGAACACTTTTTGGGATATCTTTTAAAGTAACAAAAAGCGGATTGGTACCATCCCATTCTACTGTTCCCGTTTCTCCGGTTTTTTTAACGCTGGCGCTGATGCGGCTTACGCGGTGGAGCATACTCAGTACTACAGCGTAGTTGTCGCTAACATCCAACACACTTCCTACTACTCCTGCAGGTGAAACTACTCCCATATCTTTCCTCACACCCTGATTATACCCCCTGTTTATCATGAGGTAGTTATTCTGACGCGAAGTAGAGTTATCAACAACCTGCGCAGGCATAGAATAATAACGCCTGAAAATCCGGCTGCTATCATTAATGGTCAGGGTATCTTTAATTGAAAACAAAGTAGTATCTCTCACGCCGAAATTCTCCTGAAGCATATTTCTCAGGCGATTATTTTCTTCCAGTAATTCCTGATTTTTCTTTTTGAGTTTAAAATATACTTCAATTGAGTTATATTCTTCATTCAATTTTCCTGTAATATCATTAGCTACTCCCATGAAAGCAGCCTGATGAAACTTATTATAGGAAAACAGTAGCCAGAGGGCAACGATCTGCAGCACCAGAAAGAAGAAGAAGTTCGCGTATCTTCTGATGAAGAGAAATATGTTACGCATGATCGTTAGTTATAATGGCAATGGATTGTCTGATTCCTTAGCGCATTACAAACGGGTACTTGTCGTAATGCTTCAATGCAAGTCCTGTACCTCTCACCACACTTTTCAGCGGATCATCAGCAACATGCACAGGAAGTTTGATTTTCTGACTTAAGCGCTTATCAAGCCCGCGAAGCAATGCCCCTCCTCCAGTCAGATACAGACCTCTGCGATAGATATCTGCAGCCAGTTCGGGTGGTGTAGTTTCAAGTGCTTTCAGAATAGCTTCTTCTATTTTGAAAATACTTTTATCCAATGCTTCGGCTATCTCCTGATAGCTCACCATGATTTGTTTGGGTATACCTGTAACCAGATCGCGTCCGTTTACGGGAAGATCGTCCGGTGGATTATCCAGATCTTTCATGGCAGCACCGATCTGAATTTTAATTTGCTCGGCGGTTCTCTCACCAATCAGCAGGCTGTGGTAACGACGAAGTGCTTCCATAATATCAGCGGTAAATTCGTCTCCCGCGATGCGTATGCTCTGATCACAAACTATACCGGCAAGAGCAATTACCGTAATACCGGTAGTACCGCCTCCAATATCAATAATCATGTTACCCACAGGTTCTTCCACATCTATACCGATACCCAGGGCAGCAGCCATGGGTTCATGAATAAGATATACTTCTTTTGCGCCGGCTTGTTCAGCACTGTCACGAACAGCTCTTTTTTCCACTTCGGTAATGCTCGAAGGGATACAGATCATCATTCTCCAACTGGGAGGGAACCAGGGTTTTTTCGGATAAATCATTTTGATCATCTCCCTGATCATAAGTTCGGCCGCATTAAAGTCGGCAATTACACCATCTTTTAAAGGGCGAACGGTTCTGATGCTCTCGTGGGTTTTTTCGTGCATCATCAATGCTCTTTTCCCCACAGCCAAAACAGATTTTGGATTGTTCCGGTCCAGCGCAACAATTGAAGGTTCGTTTACAACTATTTCATCGTTATGAATAATCAGAGTATTTGCCGTACCCAGATCCATTGCTATTTCTTGTGTGAGGAAATTGAATAAGCCCATGTTTCAGCGTCAGAATTTAATAGAAGGAATAATGCATACAAAATTGATGCAAATATTCCGAAATTTACAAAGTAACAAAGGAATTGCGCAGTTTTTTTTCAACTTATTGCAAAACCAGTTTCAGCCCTTTAAAAAAAGCGATCGTTCGGGCGTAGAAATCAGATGAATTCGTAGCCGATATCCTTTCTGAAATACATACCCTTGAATCCCACAAGATCAAGGATAGTCTTAGATTTTGAAACACTCTGCGCGATACTCTTTCCGTAAGAAGTCACTGCAAGTACACGTCCGCCGTTGGAATAGATTTTTCCGTCTTCTTCTTTAGTTCCTGCATGGAATATCAGTACGTCATCTTCAAATATATCTTCAAGTCCGACTATTTCATGCCCTTTTTCATATTCACCCGGATATCCTTCGCTTACAGCTACTACTGTTACCGCGCATCTTTCATCGATATCTATTTTAACGGTATCCAGTCTTTTTTCTGCCGCTGCTGTAAGCAATTCCACCAGGTCATTTTTAAGGCGCGGCATGACTACTTCTGTTTCAGGATCTCCCATCCTGCAGTTGTATTCGATAACATAAGGCTCATTGTTGACATTGATTATGCCAATAAATACAAAACCTGTGTAGTCGAGCTGCTCCCTGTAAATTCCGTTGATGGTTGGTTTTACAATTCTTTCCTCAACCTTTCTCATGAAGTCCTCATCTGCAAATGGGACAGGAGAGATGGCCCCCATCCCACCGGTATTCAAACCCTTATCGCCTTCGCCGATCCGTTTGTAATCCTTGGCTCCGGGAAGCAGCACATAGTTCTTTCCGTCGGTAAGCACGAAAATACTCATCTCGATTCCGGTCAGAAACTCTTCCACTACTACTTTTCGGCTGGCTTCACCGAATTTGTTCTGCTGAATCATTAGTTCAAATTCAGCAACGGCTTCTACATGGTTCTGACAGATAATCACACCCTTTCCTGCGGCGAGTCCGTCGGCCTTCAGTACAATTGGCAGCGAATGCTGCTTTAAATATTCCAGTCCTTCCGCATAGTTGGTGCTGTCGAATTGCATATAGCCCGCTGTTGGAATATTGTAGCGTTGCATAAATTCTTTTGCAAACGCTTTGCTGCCCTCCAGTTGAGCACCTGCGGCAGACGGACCGATAACCGGAATATGTGAAAGCGATCGATCAGACTTAAAAAAATCTGTAATTCCTTTAACCAGAGGATCTTCGGGTCCAACTACCACCATCCCTATGTTTTTGTCACGGCAAAATTTACCGATGGCGTCAAAATCTGTTACGCCAATATTTACGTTTGTGCCACATTGAGCAGTGCCCGGATTTCCGGGCGCTATAAACAGCTGTGAACATTTTTGACTTTGGGATAATTTCCACGCTAAAGCATGTTCACGGCCTCCGGAGCCTATCAGTAAAATATTCATATTCTTAAATAAGCAGCGAAATTCGTCAAATTAATTCTTATTTTACGCTCCGATATCAATATTCTGAGTTTTTTTGATACCAAAATATGAATACAACTAATGCTGCTCAACAGGGAAGAAAGACGTTCCTGGGACACCCGACCGGACTGTATATTTTGTTCTTTACAGAAATGTGGGAAAGGTTTTCTTTCTATGGAATGAAGGCTCTTCTGATTTTCTATCTTACGAAATATCACTTATTTAATGACACAAGCGGCAATCTCCTGATCGGGGCTTACGCAGCATTGGTATACGCCATGCCGGTTTTGGGTGGGTTTCTGGCAGATAAGTATCTGGGCTTCCGGAAAGCGGTGACTTTCGGAGCTATCCTTCTGGTACTTGGTCACGCCGGTATGGCATGGGAAGGTCACCCCGCCTCTACAAATGCTTCCGGTGAAGTTGTGAGGGATGACTTTGCTCTGCAGATATTTTATTTTTCTCTTGCACTGATAGTAATGGGTGTAGGATTCCTGAAAGCAAATATTTCGTCCATCGTAGGTTCCCTGTATGAAAAAGGAGATAAGCGTCGTGATTCAGGCTTCACCATATTTTATATGGGTATTAATCTTGGATCTTTTCTCGCGACCATCATTTGTGTATGGTTAGGTGAAACTTACGGATGGAGCTATGGCTTCGGAGCTGCAGGTGTTGGTATGCTTGCTGGTTTAATCACCTTTATTGCCGGTAAGAAATATCTGGAGGGTAAGGCGGAACCCAAAGACCCCGAATTACTCCACAAAAAACAATTCGGCTTTATATCCAACGAAAATTTAATTTATCTGCTGAGCTTCCTGGGTGTTTTTGTAGTGTGGCAAATGATACAAAGTCACAGTATCGTTGAGAACCTGCTGATGATTGCAGGAGCTGCTTCACTTATTTATATTGTCTATTACGCCGCTACTAAAGTAGATAAAGTAGGAAGGGAGCGGCTGATTGCCCTGACTATTCTGATTCTGTTTTCGGTAACATTCTGGGCTCTTTTCGAACAGGCTTACACCTCTATGAACCTGTTTGCTGACCGCATACTCGACAGAGATTTCTTCGGTCGCGAAATCAGAGCCGGACAGTTTTTAAGTCTGAATGCATTATTTATTATCCTGTTCGCTCCTGTCTTCGCATGGCTTTGGATTAAACTGGATAAATTCGGTCTGAATCCCAACACTGCAGTAAAGTTCAGCGTGGCACTGATTCTTGTAGGATTGGGATTCGGAGCGCTGGTATTAGGCGGACAACTTTCCCTGGACGGGAAAGTGGCTATGTACTGGCTGGTACTCGCTTATCTGCTTCATACATTCGGGGAACTTTGTATTTCTCCGGTAGGACTTTCATCTGTTACAAAGCTTTCGCCAGCTAAAATAGTAGGTTTCATGATGGGTGTATGGTTTCTGGCCACAGCAGGTTCAGAATATATCGCTTCTTTGCTGGCCAACCTGGCCAGTATCGACCATTCCGGCGAAACCTCAGTAAATTTTGCAGAGGCAAAAGCTTCCTATATGGCACTATTTAAAACTTTGTTTTATACCGGAATTATTTGCGGAGGTGCGCTGCTGCTGATTTCACCGATTATCAAAAAATTAATGCACGGTGTTGATAATGAGAAAGCAGCATGATAACTTTATCCCCTTAAAATCAAATCCAACCGTATAAC
>DATCKB010000025.1:0-3822 GCA_036562505.1 Parasegetibacter sp.
CCATTATTCAGAATCAGCACACGACTGCTGTGCAACCCGTGTATTACTGGTTTGTAAATATTTGATCCTGTCTGAATCGCATTTACACCATTAATGTTCTTAAGCGATTCACCCAGCGATTTTCCCAATGTGGCATTAAACTCACGTCCTTTCAGCTCGTCAAGGAATCCGGAAGAATTTCCTCCCAGCCGGGCTACAATCGTTATTTCAGAAAGTTCATTTGCTGCATGAGGAAGAAGAATTTCTTTCCTGAGGTCATCTTTCAGATGGATATGTAAATGGAGTGGTTGGCAACCAACATGGGTGACGACAATATTGTAATTACCCGGACAAAGACCTGCGATCCTGAAACTGCCATCATCGGCCGAGAGAACTGTTTTCCCGGTTTCAGAAATCCGAATGGTAGCCCCCCCCAGCTTTCCGCGCGTATCCTGATCAGTCACAGTACCGTAAAAACTCAGATGGCACTGGGCTTTCCCCAGAATCCCTGCTCCCAAAATAACAAACAACAGAAACACCCTTTTTGCAACCATATTGCAAATTTAAGGCGAATTCTGCTAAATGCAATAATGTTTCAAAAATTTAAGGGGACTAACCTGATTTACAACCGTTCAATAATGCCTGCAATGCCCTGGCCTCCACCGACACAGGCTGTCACCATACCGTACTTCTTATTCAGACGCTCCATATCGTGGAGAATCTGGATGGTAAGTTTGGTGCCAGTGCAACCCAGTGGATGACCCAATGCTATTGCACCTCCATTGATGTTAACCAGATCAGGATTCAGGTCGAGCTCGCGGATTACTGCAAGCGACTGAGAAGCAAAAGCTTCGTTCAACTCAACCAGATCGATTTGAGATTGACTCATTCCCGCCAGTTTGAGTGCCTTCGGCACAGCTTCAACAGGACCGATACCCATTACCCTCGGATGAACGCCTGCAGATGTACAGGCTACAAGCCGCCCTAGCGGCTTCAGCCCCAGCTCATTTACCATCCTTTCGCTCATTACAATAACAAACGCAGCTCCATCACTGGTTTGTGAGGAATTTCCGGCGGTAACTACACCACCCGCGGCAAACACAGGCTTTAATGCTGCAAGTGCTTCCAGAGATGTATCTTTTCTCGGACCTTCATCTGTATCAACCACATATGATCGCGTTTTTCGCTTACCCTTCTCATCCAGGTACACCTGTTCAACTGTTATGGGAAGAATTCCTTTGCTGAAATATCCGTTATCTATAGCGTTAATTGCTTTCTGATGCGACTGGTAAGCAAACTGATCCTGGTCTTCCCGGCTCACTCCGTATTCTTTTGCTACGGCCTCGGCGGTAAGACCCATACTCAGATAATAATCCGGCTCATCACTCGCAATGGAATAAGCAGGAACCGTTTTCCATCCGGAAGTGGGAACCAGACTCATACTTTCAACTCCACCGGCAATAATACATTCTGCCTGACCAGTCCTGATTTTTGCCGTTGCCAGCGATATAGTTTCTAGTCCGGATGCACAATAACGGTTTACCGTCATGCCAGGTACAGAATATCCTAAAGCTCTCGCAGCAATGATTCTTCCAATCTGTAACCCCTGCTCAGCTTCCGGCACTGCATTCCCGACTATCACATCATCAACACGTGAAGGGTCAAGCTGAGGAATTGAATCCATTAATCCTTTTATAACGGTGACAGCTAAATCATCGGGACGGGTAAAACGAAATCCACCACGTTTTGCTTTTCCTACGGCAGTTCTGTATCCTGCAACTATATATGCTTCCTGCATGTTATAATTATTTCTTTTTCATTCTAAAAATACGACATTAATAGGGAAACTGATGTTAATACCAAAGGCAAAAAGCTAATTAAAAACCCAAAAAGCCAATCTATTGATCAGGGTTAATCAAAATGGATTTTATCTTTGTCTCTTATGTATCAGACTGTCCGAAAAATACTCTTCGCCTTTGATCCCGAATCGGTTCATTATTTTGCGATGGACTCGCTCAGGATCGCCTGTAAAATACCTCTGTTAAAATCTACCCTGCACCGGTCATTTTCGGTTAAGGATGAGGGTTTGAAAAAAGACGTTTTCGGGTTAACGTTTAAAAATCCTGTTGGACTTGCAGCAGGATTTGACAAAAATGCCATGTATCTTGATGAATTGGAAATACTTGGCTTCGGCTCCGTTGAAATAGGAACCGTTACACCACTTGCCCAACCCGGAAACGATAAGCCGCGTCTGTTCAGGTTACCTGAAGACAAAGCCATCATTAACCGGATGGGATTTAATAATGACGGAGTTAAGGCTGTAGCCAGACGAGTGAAAGAATGGAGAGAACGAAGGGAAAAAAAACCAACTAAAAATCAGGTTTCACACGATGATATTCCGTTGATCATCGGAGGAAATATCGGAAAGAATAAAATTACACCGAATGAAGAAGCCTGGAAAGATTATGAAAAATGTTTCAACGAATTATTTCCTTGTGTAGACTATTTTGTGGTAAACGTCAGTTCTCCGAACACACCGGGATTACGGGAGTTACAGGAAAAAGATTCTCTGCGCAGAATACTCTCTCACCTTCAGACAATTAACCACAGGCATTCCTCGAAACGACCTTTGCTTCTTAAAATTGCACCGGATCTTACCCAAAGTCAGCTTGATGATATAATTGATCTGGCAGAAGAAATTAAACTGGATGGTGTGGTAGCTACCAATACTACTATTGCCCGGGAACCGCTTACTGCAAACTCTAAAAGAAAATCTGATACCATTGGCGCCGGAGGATTAAGCGGAAAACCATTAATGGAGAGAAGCACAGAAGTGGTAAAATACATAGCTCACCAAAGTGAAGGTAAAATTCCGATTATTGCAAGCGGCGGAATATTTACGGCGGAAGATGCTCAGGAAAAATTAAAGGCCGGCGCAAGTCTGATTCAGGTATGGAGTGGTTTTATATATGAAGGCCCGGGCATTGCAAAGAAGATCTGTACCGGGCTGAAACGCTTGAATTGAATTTGACTGACTACAAAACTCCTGAATCGGAAACAAGGGATTTACCAATTTCTGCATGAATTTCTCAAGTTGATTCTGAAGAAGAAATCGGCTCCTATTCATTTCCGTTCCCGACTTACCTAAGTGTCAGAAGTGTTGCAGCTACAATCCCGGCTGTTTCCGTCCTTAAACGTGTTAATCCTAAAGAAACCGGAATCATCCCATGTGCAAGTGCCTTTTGAATTTCTTCAGGTGAAAAATCACCTTCGGGACCGATGAGCACGCCGGCATCAATATCATTTTTTGCCACCTCAGAAAGCAATTGTTTTTCACCTTCTTCGCAGTGTGCGATAAACCAGTTTCCTGCAAGCGGACTACTCAGAAATTTATCAAATTGCTGCGGTTCATAAAATTCGGGCAACCATACCTGTTGGCTCTGAAGCATAGCGGCAATCAAAATCCCTTTCATTCTGTCGAACCGGAAATGTTGTTTCTCTGTGCGACTGCACAATAATGGATAAATAGCATTCACCCCCAACTCAGTTGCTTTTTCCAGAAACCATTCGAAGCGGGAAGTATTTTTTAGCAAGGATATGCCGATAGCCGTTTTTTGAGGCATAATCGGAATCTGTTCGATACCGATTATGGCCACTGCTGTTTGTTTCTTATGTGGCCGGATAATTTCAGCAAATGCGCGCAATCCTTTTCCATTTGTAAGTATCAGCTTCTCGCGTTCGCTCATTCTGAGAACCTGAACGCAATGTTTGCTGGTATTCTCACTCAGAAAAAATTCTTTGTCGGATGCCGACAAATTCTCTTCGAAAAAATAAGGGAGCGAC
>DATCKB010000027.1:0-2764 GCA_036562505.1 Parasegetibacter sp.
CCGCCCATGGGTACAATTAATGTTCATGGATCGTTACTTCCACAGTATCGCGGAGCAGCTCCGATTAACTGGGCTATAATTAACGGAGAGAAAGAAACCGGCGTCACTACATTTAAGCTAAAACACGAAATTGACACAGGCGATATTCTTCTGCAGGAACGAATGCCGATTGGTGATGAAGAAACAGCAGGTGAGTTACACGACCGCATGAAAATTATGGGTGCACAGCTACTGGTGAAAACCATAGAAGGGCTGGCAGCGGGAACACTTAAGGAAACTCCTCAGGAAAACAGCAATCAACTCAAACACGCACCTAAGATTTTTACCGGAACATGTAAAATCGACTGGGCGCGGCCCGGCACCGAAGTACATAATCTGATCAGAGGGCTTAGTCCTTACCCCGGTGCTTTTACTACTGTTAATCAGAAAATATTCAAAATATTCAGATCAAAAAAAATCGATAACTATTCCGAAAACACTTCCACTGTATTGAGTACGGCTTCTGCTCAGAAAGCTGCTGCCCCTGGTTCTTTATTTACTGATCGAAAATCTTATCTGCGCTTCCGGTGCGCCGATGGATTAATAGAAGCTCTGGAAGTTCAGTTTGAAGGAAAGAAAAGAATGCAGATTGATGAGTTTCTGCGTGGATACGGAGCCCAACTACCTGAAAAAACTGGTTAGATTCCCCGCCCGGTTAAGCTCAACTATGGAGAATAAACTTTTCCCGCGGCTGTTAATTACCAGGGCTTTAATAATCTTACCTGAATTTACGAGTTACTGTCTGAAAAGCGTCAATAAGTAACTTCTACACTGAATTTTCCTTCTTCAGGAATTTCCAGCGCTGCGGCAGCTGCATTACTTAAGCGGATGCTCAATCCCTGGTTCTGCTTCATGTCTGGTATTTCCCCCAGCACTTTTGCATAAACTGATTTTCCTGTTTTCAGATTAGAAATTTTCACAATCGTACCAGTTGGAATATTGTTTACGAGTGCATAATATTTTCCATCCTGCCATCCACTTGTACTTTTGAAAATAGCACCGTTCATATTCGCTACGGAAACACTGCGCCCGCTTTTAATTTCTGCATCATACTGATACTGGAAGTAACTTCCCTTACCGCTGAACACCGGCAAGGAATTGTTGTCAGGCTTCTTTTCATCTTTAACAATGTCAGGAGGATTAGTATTTTTCTTTTCTTCTTTTACTACAGGCGGTGTATTGTTTTTATTGTCGTTTACCGGCGGAACATTGTTATTTTTCTTTTCTTCGTTTTTGACCACAGGTGGCGTATTGTTGCTTTTATCGGTATTATTTGCTACCAGCTGTCCGGGTGTTGTAATAAGAAAGCCGATTGTCAGGTCCTGACCCACAGTGAGAGATTCACCCGGCAGATTATTCCAGGTTTTCAGTTGATCAAAACCAACGCGATTGTGATTAACACTTACACGATACATTCCTTCGCTCTCTTTCACTTTATATTTTATAGGAATAGCTCCCGGTTTAGTTGCGGCATCGACATCCTGACTGAAATTCTCTGCAGTCAGAGGAATTTTCAGTTGCTGCCCGACCGACAGGCCCTGATCCGCAGAAATCCCGTTAAAAGCAGCAAGGTCTTTGGGCGATACATTATACATTCGGCCTATTGCAAACAATCCTTCTTTGGGCTCTACAGTGTGTATCAGATAAAGAGTTGAAGTTCCGCTTCCCTGTACAGTTAGTTTTTTCTGGGCAAAACCTGCTGAGCAGATCAGAAATAAAAACGCAGTGGATAATATGCATTGAAGAATCCTCATAACTTATCGTTTTTCAAGCGGAATGAAGCATTGACAATGGCTTCATAGGTTACAAATACTGTGCAAAGATGTACAAAGATAAGTTTTCAAAATCTTAAATTCTGTCTTCCTGCGCAAAAAGCAGGGTTACCGGGAAATTTTAATCTTCGCCGTATTACAACATTTCCGGCTTTAATCTCAGATGATGCTAGTCTTCAATGGCTTTAATTGCAGCAATCATTTCCTGAAGAACATTTTTTGCATCTCCGAAAAGCATGGATGTTTTGGGGCGGTAGAAAAGTTCATTTTCGATGCCTGCGTATCCGGGTTTCATACTGCGTTTATTAACAACAACAGATTTTGCCTGTTCAACTTCGAGTATCGGCATTCCGTAAATCGGCGATCCCGGATCGGTCTTAGCAGCAGGATTCACCACATCATTCGCACCCAATATCAATACAACATCCGTAGTTTTAAATTCAGCATTCGCGCTTTCCATCTCAAGCAGCTTATCATAGGATACATCGGCTTCCGCCAGCAATACATTCATGTGACCAGGCATTCTCCCTGCTACAGGATGGATGGCATAATACACGGTTACACCGCGACTTTCGAGAAGTTTTTCTAATTCGTGACAAGCATGTTGAGCCTGTGCTACAGCCAGGCCGTAACCCGGTACAACGATGACTTTCGATGCATAATTCATCAGAATAGCAGCATCATTTACATTCACTTCCCGGATATTACCCCTATCCGTAGCCGAACTTGTGGAAGTAGCGGCAGCACCAAACGAACCCAGTAAAACATTTCGCAATGGTCGGTTCATTGCTTTGCACATCAGAATCGTGAGCAATGTTCCGGCGGCACCTACCAGAATACCTCCGGTCAGCATTACAATATTATCGTAAAGAAATCCGCCGCATGCAGCGGCAACCCCCGTGAACGAGTTCAGCAGCGAAATTACAACCGGCATATCAGCACCACCTATGG
This sequence comes from Parasegetibacter sp., assembly GCA_036562505.1. Lineage (GTDB taxonomy): Bacteria > Bacteroidota > Bacteroidia > Chitinophagales > Chitinophagaceae > Parasegetibacter. Next base: position 2,763 of record DATCKB010000027.1, read on the forward strand.
GT
>DATCKB010000035.1:0-5186 GCA_036562505.1 Parasegetibacter sp.
CCGCGCTGCTGTTGCTAAGAAAGCATGATCTGGGAATCCTACAGAAAAGGATTTAAAGCATATCTGCAGTTAGAGAAGTCGCTTTCCGACCATTCTGTTGAAGCCTATCTGCAGGATTTTGACAAGCTTGTGCAATTTCTTGAGTCGGCCGGCCTGCATGGCTCAGCGTCCGATATAGAACTTTCCCATCTGCGTCAATTTATTAAATGGATAGGAGAACTGGGCTTCACCTCCGCCTCCCAGGCCAGAATTATTTCCGGGATCCGGTCATTTTTCAAGTATTGCAGTGTTGAACAAATAATCACATCTGACCCTACACTTTTGCTGGAATCCCCTAAACTGAAAAGGTCGCTCCCCGATGTGCTCAGTTTTGAAGAAATAGAACTGATAATTGCGCAGATAGACCAAAGTAAGCCGGAAGGTGTACGTAATAAAGCCATTCTTGAAACAATGTACAGTTGCGGCCTGCGAGTGAGTGAAGTAGTAAATCTCAGAATATCCTGCCTGTATTTCGACAGTGGATTTATAAGAGTTATCGGTAAAGGCGACAAAGAGCGCTTAATCCCGATCGGTAGTGCCGCTATCAAATATATTCAGCTTTATTTTGAACATATCAGGCAATACCAGAAAGCACAAGCGGGAGAAGAAGATATTTTATTTCTAAACCGAAGAGGAAAACGACTTACCAGAGTAATGGTTTTTTTATTCCTGAAAGATCTGGTTAATAAAGCGGGGATTGGCAAGAAAATCTCTCCTCATACATTCAGACACTCTTTTGCCACCCATCTTGTTGAAGGTGGTGCGGATCTCCGCGCTGTTCAGGATATGCTCGGTCATGAAAGTATTACCACCACAGAAATTTATACCCATCTCGACCGCGATTACCTTCGCTCTACTCTCCATCAATATCATCCGGCTTTTAAAAAAGGGTAAAACTCAGCCGGTAAATTCATTTCAATGTTTAACCATTATTTAATGTGCCAACGTGGTCACAATTCCGTTATCTTTGGTAAGATTTTGGTATATCTTTTTTAACTGCCTTTCTTAATCATTAAAAATCTATAAAAATGAAGAAACAGATACTTGCGTTAGCACTTGCAGGAATGACGCTTACTGGTGTTGCACAGCAACTTCGTATGCCTCAGCCAAGCCCTGCCCAGACTATCAAACAGGATTTTGCGATGGGGACCATTGAATTAAGCTATTCTCGTCCGGGTGTAAAATCCCGTACAGTATTCGGCGACCTCGTACCCTGGGGTCAGTTGTGGAGAACAGGTGCAAATGCCGCAACACGCATAAAATTCAATGATCCGGTTATCATCGGCGGAGTTCATATTGATACAGGGACTTATGTAATCTATACTATCCCACAGAAAAATGAGTGGGAAATTATCCTGAACAAAGGAAACGGGAATATGGATGTGAACAGCTACAAAAAAGAACTGGATGTTGTGAGAGTAAAAGTTCCCTCTGTAAGATTACGCGACAAAGTAGAAACATTCACCATGCAGTTTGAAAATGTGGCTTATGAAAGTTGCGAATTGCACATTAAATGGGAAAACACCGCAGTGGTACTTCCTATCCGCTCTAACGTAAAAGACAGGTTGAAAACGCAGATGGAAACCGCGCTGGCAGGTGACAGAGCACCTTACTGGCAGGCTGCCAACTTCTACTACGAGTGGGAACAGGATTATGCTAAGGCACTGGAGAATGTAAATGCTGCTATTGAAGCTGCAGAAAAAGCAAACCAAAAACCGTTTTACATGTACATGCTGAAAGCCAGAATCCAGAAAGCCGCTGGTGACAACGCAGGTGCAAAAGCTTCTGCCGAAAAAACCATCCAGTTATCAACTGAAGTTAACAATAAAGACTATATTAAACTGGCAACTGATTTGCTGAAAACTCTCTAAGATCGGACAGATCATAACCAAGTCCAGAATCAGATCGGAGCATTTGGTCGGAAACGACATTCACTCCCGCCTGATTCTGGATTTTTTATTTTTTTCTAACTATCGGCTCAAGAATTAAAGCGAGAATCACTACACCCAGTGCGCCGACGGCGTTAAGCCAAAGAAATCCCAGAGTAGACCATTTGAAAAGTGCAATTACAAATAATTCCATAACCAGAGCAGCAATAAACACCGCATTGCCCTTTACCCCTTTGAAGTAAAATGCTACGAGGAAAATTCCCAGTATTACTCCGTAAAATAAGGAACCCAATACATTTACGGCTTCAATCAGGCTTCCCATCCGGTTTGCAAACTGTGCTATGACAATACAGAATATTCCCCATAACAAGGTGTAAAGGCGGGAATATTTATAATCACGTTCACTGCTCACTGCTAAATCGGCAGCCGCAGCCTTATCAATTCCTACATATTGATTTCTTTTCGAAAAACGCTTGTGAAAGTCGATCATGGTTGAAGAGGAAAGTGAATTCAAGGCAGCCGCTATGGATCCCCAGGCTGCTATGAAAATAACAGCTATCAGTAACCCCACAAGACCTTCCGGAAGATAGTCTATCACAAAACGCAGAAAAATATAATTCGTATCGTTGGTGTCTGCCCCCGGCTGACTCTTCAATATATTTTTAAAGCCGGAACGGATTAGCTCGGATTCTTCATTAAGGATTTTCAATTGTTCAGAAGTGCGGGCAATTGTCGCTGTATCTTTCAACGCAAGGGCGTCAGTAAACTCTCTGACTACTGTTTGTTTCTGAGCAGAAATCTCCTCGTGAACAGACTGCATTCTGCTCAGAGAATCTTTATAGGGAGAATTCTCAACCAGCTCAATCTGAGTTTTATTGAAGAAAATCGGTGGAGTATAAAACTGATAGAAGGTAAACACAAGTGCACCGATTAACAGAATCAGAAACTGCATTGGAACCTTAATCAGACCATTCATCAGCAACCCCATTCTGCTCTGCACCAGATCTTTTGCAGTAAGATACCGGCCGACCTGCGACTGATCAGTGCCGAAATAAGATAAGGCCAGAAAAAATCCACCAATAATTCCACTCCATATATTATATCTGTCGCTCCAGTTAAATCCATTTTCGTTGGTACCTGTAGTTATCACATTCAGTTTACCCAACTTACCACTTACATGGAGTGCATCAAGAAATCCAACATTTTCGGGTAATAAAGACACCACTACATACCCTGCCAGAAACATTCCCGCAAATATTATCATGAATTGTAATTGCTGGGTATAAGCAACCGCTTTGGCTCCTCCACTCATCGTATAAATAATGAGTAAGCCTCCCATGATAATATTAGTTATATAGATGTTCCAACCCAGCAGGGAAGAAAGAATTATCGAAGGCGCATAAATACTGATTCCGGTTGATAAACCTCTTTGCAGCAGAAACAGGAACGAAGTAAAGGCTCTGGTTTTTACATCAAATCTTTGTTCAAGATATTCGTAGGCGGTGAATACCCGCATCTTATTGAACACAGGAACGAAAGAAATTGCAATGATCACCATGGCCAGAGGCAGACCGAAATAATACTGAACAAACCTCATCCCATCTGTAAATGCCTGCCCGGGTGCAGACAAAAAGGTAATTGCACTGGCCTGCGTTCCCATGATGCTGAGTAACACAAGGTACCAGGGCATACTCCTGTTACTCAAAAAATACCCATCGAGATCGCGTGTGGTTTTACTCTTATATAAACCGTACAAAATAATGCCGGTCAGCGTTAACACAAGAACCAACCAATCGTACTGGCTCATGAAAAGAATTTAGTAAACAGTGAGAAAAAAATAATCTTTGCAATCAGGACTACAATAACAAGAATGTACCAGTAACTCCACTTCTTAAAGACGGGTATTTTCTCCTGATTCATTTTCATTTATTTTATTTAACAACTACAATCAAGTCTCATTCCGGTTTCTTTAGCTTCAGTGAGGATGCAATAAGCCCAAGGAATAGTCCGATCAGCAATCCGATATGCACTCTCTTAATCACAAACCCAAGTATCAGTCCTGCTACTATAGCTACTACAAATGCAACATTTCTTCGTTTTTCCCGTTCGGAACGATTCATCAGGGTTTATTTTGATTTAATGCAATAAGGTTCGCCATCAGTCTGTATGCCCCGGGTACACCCGCAGGCAGTTCTCTGAAAAACACTAATCCGGTATAAACGAAAGTACCTTTTCCATAATTGGCAATTATCAAACTTCCGTCGGAAGGTGATTCACCGGGGTCGTTCATCGACAATACCGATTTAAATTCGGGTGCGCGTTGTGCGGCAAAGTAAATTCCTCTTTCCTGAATCCAGCCCTCGAAATCTTTCTGAGTGATTTTATTCGGATAGTTCAAAACCGGGTGATCAGGGTCCAGAAACTGAACCGGAGCATTTTCGTCGGTCACTCTGGTACGGGAAATGGTAAAATCATATGGGCCGATTTTAGCCTTTACCGGTCCGATCTGCGTATTAGTATTATACTGCACAATCAGGTTACCACCATTCTTTACATACTCCATCAACACTTCATATTTGTCTGACAAATACTCATGAACATTGTATGCCCTTACACCGGTGATTACTGCATCCAGTGTACTTAATACAGAGGGAACAATATCGTTTTGATTTAAAATAATCACTTCATATCCCATTTGCTCAAGTGCCTGCGGAACTTTATCTCCCGCACCCACTATATAACCGACCCTTTTACCGGATGTTTTTAGATCGATGTTCAGCACCTTAATATTATTCTCATAGAAATAATTCAGTTCGGGAATATGATCATAGCTGATTGTTCTCATACCCAGTGAAGAGCCTTTTGTAGCTATGCCATTTGAAAGTTTAATTTCCGGAATGAATAGTTGGGTGTTATTTCCTTTTAGCATTTCGGAGCTGATACTAAAGGGAACATTTATCACCGAACCTTTTTGAAGAGAAAGCTCCCTCTGCATTTTCTCCAATGATGTTCCTCCGATACTGGCACTTATTTCAGCAGTGGCCTTGCTGATATCTTTATTTGCCCGGGCGGTTACAGTAATAGTCTGAGTGATACTTTCCCCCTGTTTAAATAGCAAAATAGAAGGAGAAACTTTCAGGTTCACCGGAGGTACTACTACGACGGGCTGATAAATTTCACCTTTCACGGGATCCGTATATTTATAAAGTACAGGCTTTTTCAGGTTCAGTTTCACACCTTCTATTTCTACTTCAAAGT
>DATCKB010000036.1:0-6691 GCA_036562505.1 Parasegetibacter sp.
ACATACATCATCGCCCATATATGCGTCGGGGGCGGTAGATATCCAGTTGATACTATTCAGCAGGAAATAGTAGTCGTTTGTTTTCTGAGCTACCAGCTTTCCCTTCGGCGCCACCTCAAGAAAGCTACTGCTGCAGCTCAGACTGATTACCGGAATCAGGATGACGATGGCGATATTTCTGCGAAATATGTTGAATGAACTCATGGTCTAATATTTAATTTTAAAAAGCCTTTTTATCATTTATCAGAATCGAGCATGCACACCGAATGTGATGGTATTCTGACCTGAAGGGTAGGTATAGTTGGTATTTGGAATATATGGATTCGTTCCGGCATTATTTCCTACGTTTCCGAATGCCGCATCCTGAAACTCTGGGTCGATACCATATTTATTTGCCTTCCACAACATCACATTTGACATTTGTACACGGAAAGCCAATTCCTTTATCTTAGTCGGCCGGAGGATTTGTGGCGGCAGATTGTAGGAAAGGGTGATGTCGCGCATTTTTATAAAGGATGAGCTGACAACATTTTTGTCGGCATAGGTATAGTACCGAAGGAATCGTCTTGCATCAACCGTTGGGTCTGCGCTGAATGCCGGAACATCTGTAAAGGCCTCATCGCCCGGCTTTTGCCAGCGATCGGCAAATTCCTCGTGCACGTTTCTGATAAAGCGGCCATTGAAAACATTATTAACCGTCCGCCGCATCACGCCACCCAATTTATAAACCATAGTAGCGCCGAGCGTGAAATTTTTGTAAGCCAGGATATTGTTCCAGCCACCTTTCCATGGCGATATAGTAGTACCTGCAGCAACTAATGAAGATAGCGGAAGGGTTGTTCCATATGAACGATCTGCTGTGATAGTTCCATCAGGCAGAATTACCTGTGGATCACCCTGGCTGTTCAGCCCACCGTAACGAAAAGCAAACAGCGTTGAGGTTTTATACCCTTCGGCATAGAGCATGGCTGTAGAAAGAAAACTAGAGGAGTTGACGCTGTTCTGCAAGCGTGTTATTTTTCCGTAGTTGTAGGCCAGATTGAAATTGGTTGACCAACGGAAGGAGCTATTTCTAACCAGCACTGCGGTAAGGTTCAATTCGATACCTCTGTTGACAATATCACCATAGTTTCCTACATAAGAAGCGCTTCCTGTCATCAGATTTCCTGGTACGCTACCAATAGCATTTGTGGTGTTCTTGCTGTACAAATCAACAGACGCATTTATATCGTTATTCTTCATCACCAGATCAATGCCGAGGTTAAGATTGGTGGTGCTTTCCCAGGTCAGACTTTTGTTTCCGGGTATGCTTACTGAATAGCTGGCACCGCCAAGATGATCTGCATTTGATGAAGCGGTTACAATATCTACAGAAGCCGCTGTACCTGAAACAGGTGAGTTTCCGGAAAGTCCGTAAGTCAACCGGAGGCTGAGCAGGTCGATTCCCATAGCATCCAGCGGTTTAACCATAAAATCTTCTTTGCTGAGATCCCATTTGGCACCCACGCTATAGAAGGGTTTTTCCTGTGTGGCCTTATCCTTGGCGAACAGGTTCGACCGATCAATACGCCAACTTGAGTTTATGCTGTATTTACCATTATAAGTATAGGCAATATTTCCGTAATAAGAAGTAAACCGATCATCACTGGTAGCCTGCGTGAAAGGATTACCTGCCAGTCCGGAGGAGTTAGCATGTGTACGAACTGCGTTGGCACCTGTCCAACGGTATGCCAACAGGGCAACATAATCGAGAAGCGCTCCTTGTTGCAACATGTCGTTATACCCTCTGACGGTGTTGATATCGGAAATGGAATAAGTTTTTCTGGCTTCCTGTCCGGCAAGCAGGTTCAATTGATGCCTTCTGTCGCCCCATATTGTTTCATACAGGAGTTGGTTGCGGAAGGTCCATGCTGTCTGCATGGTATTGGAAGCGGTATAAATTGAACCCGCCAGATAGTTAGGGGAAAGATAATAGATGGGAGCCCCGGAAACAGCATTGAATGTAACGAAACTGGCCTGTTCTTCACGTGTGACATAGGATTCTTTCGTATCCTCTATAATTCTCCGTACAGAACCTCTGTTATATCCAAAAGTGGCCTCATATTTCAATCCGCGGAAAAGCTTCACCGTTAAACCTCCTGTCAACCGGCTAAATATATTGCGGTTTTGTGTACTGCCGTAATTCAGTTCGTCCGCAGGACGGAATGAGAGATCCACTTTTGTCAGACCTTCCTGAACGCGACGCATTGAATCAGAAACACCCACGAGATAAGGCATATCCAAACTATTTCCGTTGTTGTCTGCCAGCATCTGATAAGGCGGAAGGGAGGCGTAGTTGAAGTCTCTCCGAAGAGAATTAAAATGGCGTTTTTCTTCTCCGTTGGTATAAGTCAGATCGGTAATCAGGAACATCTGAATGCGGTCGTTAAAACGAAAGTCCTGACGCAGATTCAGCTTATACTGCTGATTGTTTTTACCCCGGTCGGTCGCACGGGTATCTGTATACGCAAATGAACCATAGAAGCTATGCAGATCACCACCTCCGGAAACCGAAAGGGTGTGGTTCATGATAGAGCCATTCTGAAAGAAAATATCTTCGAATTGCTGCATATTATCTAACGATGCAAGGCTGTCGAGTTTCATCTGAGCCTGCGCATCAGAGATCAGGCCCAGTTGTCTTTGATAGAGAATCATCTCGTGCGGCCGGATCGCCGGAACAATTCCCCCATTTCGGAACAAGGCAGCGGTGTTTGCGCTATTCACTGTTTGATAAGGGAAGTTGACAGGATCAAAAACTTCGGAGGCTGCCTTAACAAACTGCTCGCTGGAAAGAAACTTGTTGTAGCTCATATCGGGCTTACGCTGCAGATTTACAAAAGCATCATAGGTAACGGTCAGCTTTTGATTGTTAGATCCGCGTTTTGTTGTAATTACAATCACCCCGTTTGATGCGCGGGAGCCCCAGATTGAAGCAGCAGTAGCATCGCGAAGCACCGTGATATCGGCAACATCCTGCGGGTTGATCGACTCAATATTATCGATGGGGATACCGTCTACAACATATAGTGGCGCACGTGTACTGTAAATACTGGTTTGTCCGCGTATAAGCACACTATTATCAGTAGGCACTGTTTGTGTAAGGTTTCCGGTTGGAGTAGGCATCGCCGATGTAGGTGAAAAATCAAACGCAAGCCCCGGAACCAGTCCATCTAAACGACTGATTACATTCATCGTTGAAGTTCGGTTATGCACAATAGTCATATCAGCTTTACCAAATGAGCCCGCGCTGCGTTCTTTCGGCAGTCGCATATAACCGGTACTCACCGTAATCAATTCCATTCCCTCGGGGTTAATTTGCAGTACAATAGTTCCTAACGTAAGTGCGGCATTTTCGCCCACAACAATTTCTCTTCTCACTGTTAAATGCCCTACCTGCGACACTTCCAGCGTGTATCTTCCCGGTTCTACCTGCTCAATCCTGAACTCTCCGTTTGCACCGGTAGATGTTCCCTTATTACCTGGTGTTAAACGCACGGATGCTCCCTGTATCGGAGCACCCGTTGAATCGGTTACTCGTCCGGATACGGGTTGCGGCCCCATAATAACTTCAGTATTTATGTCGGTTTCATTCCAGTTGGATGGAACCGGTGGTGATTTCTCGGAGAGAATAATGGTTTTACCCTCAAACGAATACGTGTACGGGAGGTCTTCCAGCAGTTTGTCAAGAAATGCTTCCAATGACAAATTGCGAACGGTGATCGTGACTGGTCTGGAGCTGACGAGCAGACCAGAATTGCCAAAAAACACAAACCCTGTTTGTTTTTCTACTTCGGTGAACACCTGTTTTAGAGATGCGTTCTTAACCGACAGTGAAATAGTTTGTGCCGAAGGCCGTGCGGAGACTGCGATCGAAGCGGCGAAAAGAAAAACAGTCAGCAATTTCATCGTGATCAGAAGTTTTTTCGCTGATTGACGATGAAACCTTCCATTGGATGGTTTCATCATTCTCAGCATTTGAGCCGGGAACCGGACGGTTATGCCGAAAGGGTCCCCAAGAGCAGTTTTTTGCATACTTTTGTAACAGTTTGGTTAAAAAATGAAGCATCAAGGCCAATTGGATTAACCTGACTACCGACCGGGAGTGTGCCAGCACTTCCGGTTTTCGTTTTAATAGGTAAATCCTTTTATAAAGCACCGCCTGTGGCGGTAATACAGCCAGCGAAACCCGTAGCCAGAAACCGCGCCGCAAAAGCAGGACGTTTCTGGATAAAAAAAAACCTACATTATGGCGATACCACCAGCCGCCTGCCTTCCACAATCTTAAATCGCACCCCGGTTTTTTCCAACGTTCTGATCAACCCTTCAAGACTAACATCTCTGCTCATCTTCCCAAAAAAACTAATATTTGGGATGCCTTTTTCATATTCAACTTCGATGTCGTACCAGCGAACCAGTTGACGCATTACTTCTGCCAGACTAAGCCCCTGGAAGTCGAATACTCCATTCCTCCAGGCCAACACTTTCTCTATGTCCGCATTTGGAATGACAAGAATTTCCGGATTTGCCTGCTGATCAACCGATATCTGTGCTTGCTGTCCGGGTTCCAGGAGAACAGAGCTCCTCTGCTTCCGGTGAGTTGCAGGCCCTTCAGCAGTCGGCTGGAAAGTGGTCACCTTCACCGACCCTTCTAGTAGTGTAGTATTGATCGTGTTTTCATCCTCATAAGCATTTATGTTGAAATGCGTACCCAATACTTCTACTTCCGCTTTGTTAGCTACGCTTACGCGGAACGGTAGTTGCGAGTTCTTTGCCACTTCAAAATAGGCTTCACCGGTCACTTCCACTTTCCTGGCTTCTCCGGAAAATATTGTTGGATAGCGGATTGAGCTGGAGGCATTTAACCACACGGAGGTGCCATCGGGCAATAATATCCTGAACTGGCGGCCTTTGGGTGTGTGTAAGGTGTGATAAGTAGAGTGCGACGCAAGGTGATTCTTAGCAGTGTAGGCCAATTGTCCGTCTTGCAGCAGCACCTGTGTTCCGTTTTGATCGTTAATTGCCCCATTACCCAGACTGTCCAGTACCACCTGTGTGCCATCAGAGAGAATTAGAATAGCACCGTCCTGTCCGGGTGCTATATCTACTGGTGAAAGCTTGTAGTTGTTTGTGAGCGCTTGAGGATCATTGTTATACTGTTGCCCGAAATAAGCGCCAGCTCCTGCCAGGAGGAGTACGGATGCCGCAACCCACCAGGTCCTCATGGAAACCCGACTCTTGGTTTTGTTTTTTCCTGTATGATGGATGAGTGTGCGTCGCAGTTCCTGGCTCCATTCTTCCTGCGAAATTTCAGCATTATGGGCTGTATTATTGTATTCTTCCCGCATCTGCTCCAGCAGCAAACGGGAGGATTTGTTTTCCCTGATATAATCCAGCACTTCCTCCATTTCCTGAGGAGTGCAGCAGTTGCGGATATAGCGCTGCAGCAGTTTGCGGTAATATGTTGTTTCGTTCGTCATTTAAGGAATGGACAGTTTTAAAGCGTCAGCGAAAATATCGGCTGTGTAATAAATCCCTGAGATGGAATTTAGGGTGGGTTGAAGGAAAAAATATTTAAGACCGGCTTCCCCGGCTGCCCGGAGGATGATAGGTTACATTGGTTATAAGACGGCAAAGAACATCAATAGGGAAAGGGAAAGATCGGTACGTGGGTGGAAATAAGCCCGAATGTCTTTTACTGCGGTAACCATGTGCTCTTTCACTGTGTTGCGTGATATTCCCAGTTCATGGGCCACTTCATCGTAGCTCTTTCCTTCCTGGCGGCAAAGAACAAAGACCTTTCGCCGCTGGGGAGGAAGCTGTGATATGGCTTCGTTTAATAATTGCTGGTACTGCCGCCACTGTAATTGCACTTCAGGGTCTTCTGTAAGAATCTGCAGGTGATCCATAACCTGTCTGCGAAGATTTGCACTAACTGCAATCTTTTTCAATTGTTTAAATGCCAGGTTTCGGCTGATCCGATAAAGAAATGCGGGAAATGACTGCTCAGGGTTTAGACGCTGCCGTATCTCCCAAATTTTGAGAAAGGCTTCCTGTACGATATCCTGGGCTATCTCCGGTACCTTCACGAGACTTAGCAGCCAGGCGTACAGCCTCTGGTGATAGCAATCGTACAACCGCATAAAAGCATTCTCATCACCTTGTGTTAGCCGGATGAGCAACTCTTTTTCAATATGTATGATTTCTTTTGTCAATATCAAGCCTACGGTTTGCAATCTAACAATAAAAAAATTAAAAAAGAAGGTTGGTATATTACTGCCGTTTAGGTGTGCGATAATTAAGGTTGCCACTTTAGCAAAACATTTTTGTCAGGGTAGCTCAATTTTGCACTCCGGCGCTTGCCGTTAACCGTTGCATGAATCAAGTTGATCTGCTGGCTGATAAAATCATACAACAAACCGTTACTGATTTCCATCTGATTTACTTTACTCACCCCCGGAATTTCAAAATAGCTCCATACGGCTTCCATCTCACGTTCATGGCCGAGATACCGCATTTGTACGGGTTTGCCGTTGACTTTTAGTAAAAGCTGTCGAGAGATATACAGCTCAATCATCTTATCATTATCCAAGGAATCGTTGTCTTTTATCGGATTAATTAAGTCTACTTTTTTATTAAACACCCGCTTCAAAGT
>DATCKB010000037.1:0-4188 GCA_036562505.1 Parasegetibacter sp.
GAACTATTCGCCGCCGCGTGTTCCAGACGTGGCGGTTTTTAATTCAGTGAGGACCTTAAGGTTTTATGATAAATCAGATTTCATATCTTTTTTGATTAGTTAGTGTTTGATTTTAAGCTTTTTTATTTTCAGAAAAGCTTCAATGCCGGTTATGCTGTAAGCAGTTCGAAGAACCTGTGTGACCACCATTTTTTCCACCTAATTTTCCCGGACAGTCAAAGTTCGGCCTGTCAGTTCTGCTTTTATTCCGAAAGCGTTCAGGAAACGAATCACATCAGTCAGCTGAACATTTCTGTCCATTTGCCCTTTAAACACAATGGATGGAATATTACCTTGATAGTTAACCGAGATATCGTACCAGCGTTCCAGTTGGCGCATCATATCACGGAGGTTAACATCGTTAAAATCGAAATAACCATTTTTCCAGGCCATGGTGCGGTGTATGTCTACCTCAGATATGACTTTCGTTACACCATTTTTATATTCTGCCTGCTGCCCGGGTATCAATTGTTCTTTTTGCCCCGATTTAACTGAACCCACTTGTACCGCCCCTTCGAGTAATGTAACTCTGATATGAGATTCGTTATCATAAGCGTTGACGTTAAAATGAGTTCCAAGCACTTCAACCTGTAATTCATTCCTTCTCACATAAAAAGGCATTTTAGTATTTGTTACCGATGAAATTCTGCTTTTCACTTCAAAATAAGCCTCACCTGTCATTTCCACCACTCTTTCATTACCTGATAACGAAGTAGGGTAAGTGATAGATGATCCCGCATTAAGCCACACTTTAGTGCCGTCGGTCAGGGTCAGACTAACCACCCGGCTTCCGCGAGGATTGACCAACGTATTGTAAACTGCTCTACCACCTTTACCTTCGTAAACAATTTGCCCGTCGTCTAACTTCACCACCTGCGCGTTTCCCTGAACTGCCAGTTCGCCGTTTGAAGCCGTATCCAGCATTATCCGCGAGCCATCGGCAAGTGTGATATAGGCTTTGGAAGCCTCGGGTGCGGATATGTCATTTGATGGAGCCTGATTTTGAGCGATTTCCAAGTTTTCCTTTTTATTGATGAAGAAGTAAGCACCGATTCCTGCTAAAAACAGCAATGCAGCGGCAGCTGCTACATATGACCACTGTCTCGGCGACAATTTGTAAACAGTTGGCTGCTCCTGCGATGTTTCTGTTCTTACAATTTTGTCGATAACCGGTTGCCATTTTCCGGTATCAATTGAATGATCCGGCGCGGAGTTCTGCATAGAATTGGTGAGAAAACTCAGAAGCATTTCTTTTTGTGAGTCTTTTCCCAGAATGGAAAACAGTTCTTCCAGTTCCTCATCAGAAGCCGTATTGCTTTCATACCGCTCAAAGAGATAATTCAGCCTGTCTATATTCATGAAAATTATTGTCTTTTTAACCAAAACGGACGAAGTAAGGAAATGGACTATTCGGGGATGAAAAAAATGATTAAAGGTTGGAGCAACTTTCAGAGAGTATCTATCGTAAAGTAAGAATGGTCCCAAAAACGTAATTTTAGATCGATCATTAATGTTAATAAGGAAAAAGACGGAATATGCACGTGTTGAAGCTTGCAGACAGGATTCACGGGCTGTTCCTGCCCATTTTGGCGTTTGTAGGGGGCGTTGGCGGGCTAAAGGCTTGTATAAACGCTGATGAGTGCAAGGGAAGAAATTCCATGCTCAGAAAGGCAGGTTCGAATGAATTTTCCTGCTGCGATCAGCTGGTTGCGGACTGTGTTTGAAGACAATCCCAGTTTTGCTGCGATTTCGTCGTAGCTCAGTCCATCTTGCCGAAGAGTGTAAATTATTTTGCGTTGTTGCGGTAGTTGGGATACAGCTTCATCGATCAGTTTCTGCGTTTCCCTGAAATCAGTAATATTTTCTGTAGATGTCGCAAATGCCGTGGTGTTTTGTTGTTTGAACCGGTTAATGATTTTATGTTCTATTTCCAATTTTCGGAAGTGGTCGAGAATTAGATTTGCTGCGATTCTGTATATATATCCTTCCGGGTTTTCCATTTGGCGGAGCCGGTCGCGGTTAATCCAGATCTTAAGGAAGCAGTCCTGTATCAGTTCCTCAGCTATAGAAGGATCTTTTGTCTTTCTCAGCAGCCATGGGTAGAGTTTTCGGGTATAGAAGTGGAAAATAGATGTAAATGCCTCTACATCACCAGATGCAAGCCGGTTAAACAGCTCCTGTTTATTATGTAGTTGTTCAATTGTCAAATTTCTTGCCTCTCCCACGCGGCAATATTACGATATTTTGTATCTATTGATTTCATTCAAATGTCTGAAATTATTTACGCATCGTTCGCCCCCTATTAAAACTAATACCCGTTCCTTTGTAGTTGAGCCATTAATAGATGGCAGAAACTTCTGACCAGAAAAAAATAATCAAGGTGGTGTAGTTGTTTTGTTTTCTGATTTGGTGAACATTTGTTAGATTTAGAACAGGTTTTTGGACAAACTCATCAACCGCTGCTACGCCGAATAACAATAACCTAAACATGAAAACCTTCTTACTACTAATTTCCTCTCTGCTTACCGGGGGAGTACTTTCTGCTCAAACTTATTCCGGCCTTAAGCCCGGTTTTGACCAAGTGGAGTGCGATGATCTGCTACATCTGAATGCTGCTTTTGTAGATACAACGCCTGGAAACCGGTTTGAGGGTTATCATGAAGGGTATACATTTCTCTATCGTTCGCCGAGCGTCGGGTTAGATAATATGTGGGATCTATGGTTGCGGTCAGATTCCACCGTAGTGATATTGTTACGGGGAACCACTTCGGATCCACGGTCAATTCTGGCCGACTTCTACTGTGCTATGCTTCCTGCGAGCGGAAAGATTGTTCTTTCGCCTGAAGATACGGTTCATTATCATTTGGCAGATGATAAACGGGCATGCCTTCATGGTGGATTTCTGATTGGCTTCGCATATTTATCGAAAGATATATTACCAAAACTGGATTCCTTATATCAGTTGGGTTATACGAATTACCTAGTAAGCGGACATAGTCAGGGAGGTTCTTTATGTTATTATGTAAGTGCCTGGCTGATGCATTTAAAGAAGAGTCTGACATATCCCCTGCTACAGGTAAAGACTTACGCAAGCGCCGCAACGAAAGTGGGAAACATGTATTTTGTATATGATTACGACAATCTCAGCCGGGCTGAATGGGGATTCAGTATTATTAATTCTGCGGATCCTGTTCCTGAAATGCCTTTCACCACTCAACAGGTTGATGTAGATATGAATGAGCCCAATCCTATTCTTAATTTGATGAAGCGTTTCAACGATTTGCCTTTTGTACAAAGGGTTGCTGTGAAATCCGCTTTTAAGAAAATGATTAAGAAATCCGCCGGATCTTCAAAGACCTACAGAAAATATCTGGGTGGATATTCTGCTTCATTTATTAAAAGGTTTTTGCCCGAGCTGGAATTACCCGAGGCCTATACTTCAACCTACTTCATGCGTCCCGGAGTTTCCATATCACTTCTGGCAAATGATGCTTATAAGGAATATTATAACGGAACCAGCGAATCGTATTACGATCATAGCATAAAAGCCTATAGGTTTTTATTGCGGCAGTATTATGCAGGGATGGAGAGCTTGGAGTGAAACTGGGTGGATACAGACGGGCAGCAGTCTTTCTCAGCTTACCAGCTTTCTCCCATTTGGAAATCCGCTTACTCAAAGCAGGAT
The DNA here is from genome assembly GCA_036562505.1 of Parasegetibacter sp. Lineage (GTDB taxonomy): Bacteria > Bacteroidota > Bacteroidia > Chitinophagales > Chitinophagaceae > Parasegetibacter. The sequence continues at coordinate 3,725 of DATCKB010000037.1, forward strand.
CACTGGATGAGAACGCTAGTTCCTGAAGGTGTATCAGTAAAATATAGAGAATGCTGATTTCCCAACCAAACTTAGAATGCTTTAATCATTCAATGAATTAATACCCATTTCCTTCAGCTTTTCGAGGTGATTTTTCATGGCTTGTACCTGTTCTTCCGGATGGCCTTTCCAAATAGTAACCTCTCCTACTACCCGGAATGGTTTTGTCGAACGGTAAGATTGGGTAGGATTACCGGGAAATTTTTTGTCGGTCAAATCGGGATCATTTTCGATTTCGCCCGTTGGCTCTACGAGATAGATTCTTTCCCGACCATCTCCGGCTGCTAGCTCTGCACCCCAAATAGCCGCATCCAGCGTTGCCGTAAGAAAAACATAGCGGGCATTTTTCCGCTCTCCGTAGTTGGAGCTATTTCCTGGCTCGATAAGACCGCCAATTTTCAAGTCGGCTCTGGTCCCATGAAAAA
>DATCKB010000039.1:0-4940 GCA_036562505.1 Parasegetibacter sp.
GCGCCCAGAGCAACCTTCATCATTTTGCTGAATGAAACGATGGTAACATCTTTACCAGGTCTTTTTACATCAGCCTTTCCGATTGGAAGCACATATTCTTCGTCAGGAATCTCCATTTTATCGCCATAAGAAACCTCAGACTCCATGAATACTACAGGATCCGGATCCTGAATAGCAGCTTTGAGCAGCCCTTTTCCGTCGTATGGATTGGAAGGAGATATAACTTTTATACCGGGAATATTTGCGTATAGAGCTTCAAACGCAGTTGAGTGCTGAGCACCTAATTGTCCGGCTGAACCATTAGGTCCGCGGAATACAATCGGACAACCTACCTGTCCGCCGCTCATTGCCAGCATTTTTGAAGCTGTATTTAAAATCTGGTCTAGTGCCAGTACTGCAAAGTTCCAGGTCATGAATTCAACTATGGGACGCAGTCCGTTCTGTGCGGCACCTACTCCTATTGCGGCGAAACCCAGTTCTGAAATCGGGGTATCAATAACCCTTTTCGGGCCGAATTCTGCCAGCATACCCTGACTAACCTTGTAAGCTCCGTTATACTCAGCAACTTCTTCACCCATCAGAAATACGCGGTCGTCTTTCCTCATCTCCTCACTCATTGCCTCACGTAAAGCTTCACGAAAAGTAACAGTTCTCATTTAATTCATTATAAGTTTGAGGCGCAAAAATAGTCAATAAATGAGTAAAAACTACATGAAAAAAACGAGCAACAAATAACTCATTTCTGTAAGATGTTCCTAGCTGCCAGAAGCTAGTTTACTTCCGAAGACTTTTTTCAAAATTTCGGTTGTACGAGCCAGCGGATTCTGGCGGATTTGCTGCTCTTCGTTCGCCAGCTGTGTAAATATTCCCTGAAGCGCTTTTTCAGTTACATATCCGGATAAATCGGGGTTGATTTTCTTGGTAGCAAAACGATTGTAATTGGTGAAAACATCCGACCAATAACGGGTAGCATTTACTTTTTCAAGCGATTTTTCGATCACGGGCTTGAAGGCGTTAGTTAAAGCTACTGTCGTTTTCTCTTTCAGATAATTGGTAGCGGCAAAGTCTCCTCCTCTGAGTATACCCACTGCGTCCTGAATTGTCATTTGCTGAATGGCACTCTTAAAAATGGGAACAGCAGCACTGGCAGCATCTTCAGCAGCCCGGTTCATGGAAAGAATAGCATTATCTACCAGAGATCCCAACCCTAAATTCCTTAAAGTACCCTCCACCTGACGGGCTTCTTCCGGCAGCAATATTTTTAATGCGGCATTTTTGAAAAATCCGTCTACCGCAGACAATTTATTACCGGAATTAGCAGCGCCCACTGATAATGCTTCTTTCAATCCGCTTATGATTTCCTGGTTCGACAATTCTCCGCCGGGATATCCCGCAGAACTCAGTATCTGCTGAGCCGTGTCACATCGCGTGAAACCTATAGCGATGAACAGAAGGAATAACATTCGTTTCATGAGGTTATTATTTTGATTTATAATTATGACGTGAAAAATCCGATTTTCCAGCCCCAAAAGTAAAAATGCACCGCCAACAAATAAAATACTTCCTGAAGGTCTTTCAATCGGCCCTGAATAACTAGATTTGAATCAACATTTCTACATCATTCTATATTTAACTCATGCAATTCAGTATCTGGGAGAAAGAAGGTTTTTTTCAGCAGCAAGACCTCATCATTATCGGAAGTGGGTTAGTTGGACTATGGAGTGCAATATTGCTGAAAGACAGATATCCCAACATAAAAGTTACCATCGTTGAAAGAGGAATAATTCCCTCGGGAGCAAGCGGAAGGAACGCGGGATTTGCCTGCTTTGGAAGCGTAAGCGAACTGATTGCTGACGCAGAAAAGATGGGCACTGATAAGATGTGGGACCTGGTGGAAATGCGATACAAAGGGCTCCGCAAACTTACCCAACGCTTCCCTGTTCCCTCTATTGGTTTTGAATCTGAAGGTGGTTACGAAGTTTTCAGTGATAATCAGCTGGCGCTGGCGGAAAAATGTATGGAAGCTATTGACGAATTGAACAAAGGCATGAAATCAATTACCGGTGAAGACCATGCCTTCAGACTAAATAACCCACGCCTCAGTGAATTTGGATTTGCAGGGTTCTGCCACCTGATCGAAAACCGCCTGGAAGCGCAATTGCATTCGGGAAAACTTCTTCAGACTCTTATCCGAACAGCTGTTAGCGCGGGAGTTCAAATTCTTACAGGTACAAAAATTACAGAAATCATTCCTTCCGGTCAATCAGTAGAATTGCGGGCTTCTGAGTTTACTCTGCGCGCAACGAAGGTATTGGTTTGCACAAATGGATTTGCCAAAGAACTGATACCGGATCTGGATGTGGTACCTGCACGCGGACAAGTACTGGTGACATCACCAATTGACGGACTTCCATTTAAAGGATGTTTTCATTACGATGAAGGATTCTATTATTTCAGAAATCTGGGAAACCGTGTACTGTTGGGAGGCGGAAGAAATCTGGCATTTAAAGCAGAAACTACCACGGAAATGGTGACTTCTTCTCTGATTCAGGAAAATCTGGAGCACTTGCTCAGGACGAATATTCTGCCTTCCCGTACATTCACTGTTGAACACCGATGGAGCGGCATTATGGGCATGAGTGAGCATTCTGGCAAACTACCGATAATCCGCGATCTGGGAGACGGGGTATATTGTTGTGTACGGATGAGCGGAATGGGAGTAGCCCTCGCCCCTGAGGTAGCGGTAAGAGTTACCAACCTTTTAGCGTTCTGACCAAGGAACGGACTCCGGAGAAATGCTATTCAGTTTTCAGGTTTGAATTATAAATTCAGACTACATCTTCACAAATTTCTCCATATTCTGTTTTCCGGAGTTGGCCAGGCGAACATAGTAGACTCCGCTTTTCAGGGAAGAGATGTTTACCGTCTCCTGCGCTTTGTTCAATGGAACTGTCATAACCATCTGCCCCAGGTGATTGTAAATCTGCGCGAATTGTCCGGCTACCAGTGAGCGTGATTCGATAGTCAGTTTATCAGTAGCGGGGTTAGGATATAATCCGACGAAAAATGATGGCTGAGCATCGTGAAGTTCTACCCCGTCGATCGGCGCGGGTAAAGGTACTGATTCACCGCTTGCACCTTTAGAGGCTATCATTGCCGACCTGGCGCCACCTTTATGGAATAAAGCGCGCATAGCTGTACGCTGGCCATGAGTAAACATGTACATGCATGCATCATCGGTGAAGTCCATAAAATTCATATACATATCACCGTGAGAAGTTTCACCACAGCTGTGAATATTTCCAGAAGGACAACCCCTTGAAGGTTTTTGTTGCTGAGGCGTGTCGTCGATACCATCATCTCCGCAGTATGTATCACCCCAGATATGTTTGAGACCAAGCCAGTGGCCGATTTCGTGGGTTGCAGTGCGACCAAGATTGTAGGGAGCTTTAATATTTGAAGTGGTTCCGAATACAGTGTAATCAATCACAACACCATCACGTGATAAGGGGCCGCCGGGAAAGCTCGCATAACCCATCAGGTTATAGTCGAGATCACATACCCATATGTTGAGGTAAGAAGAAGGATCCCATGCGTCTACTCCACCGGTAGAAGAAAATTTCACCTTATCATCATCTCTGAAATAACGGGTTCCGGTTTGTTTTCTGGTAATTCCGGTAGTGGGTGCTCCGTTAGGGTCAATATTTGCGAGAACAAAGCGGATACCTGCACTTGCTGCAAAAGGAGAGAAATGAGTAGGTATTTTATTGATGTCTTTATTCTCTTTATTGAAGTCTCTGTTGAGAGCTGCAATCTGAGAAAGTATTTGTTCGTTGGAAATATTTCCCTGCTCATTATAATATACCACATGCACCACAACAGGGATTACGATGGTAGTTGTATCGGGGGAACTGTAGTCGAGTCCGACTACGTCAGCCTTTGAAGCTTTTGAAGATTCTACAGAAAGATGCTGATGATCAGCAGTACTATTTTTCTCGCGGTAAGCATCCGAGCCACACTGTCTCTGAGCCATTGCAGGCACTAACAACCCGTTAAGCAGCACTATTAACAATAATAGTCTCATTGTAACTTTTCTTTTGTGTTAGAGGTCGGCTCTCAGGGAACGGATCTGGCACTTTCAGAAAAGATATTGGGTTGTGTTACAATAAGGACTGGATCAAAATGTATAGGTTGCTATAAAATAATAACTATACCACGGTCATCGGGTAGGATAATAGATCGCAATACAATACTAGCAGATGGTAAACTTAGGTAAATGATAGGGATTGGATAGTGAAGTACTCGTAAAAGAAGCGAGGAACATTATCGGAATGCACGTACGAGGAACCTAGCCAATCGCTGAAAATCCTGGGTACGGGATCGATAATTAATTGTAAAGCAACACATTTTCTACCGAAAATCCAAATTTTTGCCAGATTTTATTATGCTCACACGCACTCAGCCCTGTTCCCCGCCTAGGCCGACAACTGGCACAACTTTCAGCAGATCAATGTTTTAACCCTTTTCTAACAAGAATTCTTGCGATGTTTGCGGCCAACTTAAACGTCAATGCAGGGGTTAATCCTTACATTTGGCTATCAAATAGATGATTTCTGAAGAAATATGAGAAAATTAGCCTGTTTGCTGTTCATCAGCCCGATTTTCGCCTGTAGTTGTAATGACAATAACACCGACAAGGACACGGAGTACAAGGTGACTAACGTAAATGTACCTGCAAATCTTCAGTACACTGTATTAAATATGTTTCCTCATGATACTGCCGCATTCACACAGGGCCTAATCGTATATGAGGGAAAACTGCTCGAAGGAACCGGCGCGGCTGAACCTTATACGTCTTCCCTCCGCCTCTACGATATCAGTTCCGGAAAGATTGAAAAGAAAGTGGAACAGGGTCGGGAATTCTTCGGAGAAGGAATAAC
>DATCKB010000040.1:0-1525 GCA_036562505.1 Parasegetibacter sp.
GGCTATAACTGTCCCGATTCCTACCACATCATTTTCATTAAACAATGTTTCCACGATAATCCCTTCTGCCGTAGAGGGTACTTCGCTGTCTACCTTATCTGTCGCAATATCCAGTACTGTCTCGTCCATTTGCACCTTATCTCCGGGCTTTTTATGCCACTTGAGAATGGTCGCTTCCATTATGCTTTCACCCATTTTAGGCATGATCAGATCGACTATAGCCATATATTCTATCGTTTTTTTAGGCCGTAAAGGTAAAGATTTAGGATTAATTGGAATCAAGCCTCGCCCAAAATGAATTGCCGGAGAAGATTAAACGAATTAGCGGCAGTTATCTGAATATTCGTGCTTCTGTCGTACCGAAGTTGCAGCAAACGGGTGCTGACTCGCTCTTTATTACCCACTCCAATCCATACCATCCCTACTGGTTTGTTAGTTGTTCCACCACCCGGACCCATAATCCCTGTAGTGGCTATCACAACATCGGCTCGCAATTGTTCCAGAGCACCATTAACCATCGCTTTAACGGTGAGTTCACTTACAGCTCCATGTTCGTTTAATACGCGATCGGGAACTCCCAAAACCTTTTCTTTTACGTCATTCGCATAACTAACTACAGAACCCCTGAAAACTACAGATGAACCGGGGATAGAGGTAATCAGATGAGCCAGATAACCACCTGTGCAACTCTCCGCTGTTCCTAAACTCATATTATTCTTCTTCAGAAGTTCTAATACTACCTGTTCAAGCGGTAAGTCCTGATCCGTTACAACCAGCTCCCGCAACCGCTCTTTTAATTGAAGGAAATATTTCTCAATGGCCGATTCCGTTTCTTCCCGGTTACTACCGGTGCCGGTTAACCGAAGTTTAACCATGCCGAAGTTCGGCAGATATGCGAGCTTTATATTTTCAGGAAGAGATTCTTCTATATCCTGAATTTTTTCCGCCAGAAATGATTCGCCTATCCCTGCAGTCACCAGATTCCGGTGAATGATGGTCAGCAATGGAAACCGCTTTTGAATCATTGGTAATACATCGTTCGTCATCAGACCCTTCATCTCATAAGGCACGCCGGGGAGCGATATATACAACCGGTTGTCTTTCTCAAACACCATTCCAGGAGCAGTTCCGCGTTCATTCAGCAATACTTTACACACATCGGGAACTTCTGCCTGTTTGAGATTTCGTTCCAGCAGTGGACGTTTCAGTACTTCTTCGAAAAGATATTTTACATGTTGCAGTTTCTCTTCGTTTACTACCATCTTCCCTCCGAAATATTCACAGAGAAGTGGTTTCGTTATATCATCGGCAGTCGGACCTAACCCTCCTGTAATTAATATGATCTGCGATTGCTTACTCTCTTCATTCAAAGCATCCCGGATATCATTCCAGCTGTCGCCAACGGCTACGCGGCGTTTCACCCAGATTCCAATTTTATTCAGTTCCTGCGCCATCCATGCACTGTTGGTATCAATGGTTTGTCCGATTAACAATTCGTCACCAATCGTTATTATGCTCGCCGCAA
>DATCKB010000041.1:0-2787 GCA_036562505.1 Parasegetibacter sp.
GTCATGGAGCATGTGTGGTGGGATCAGGTCTGCTCCGAACTTATCTGATTAATTTTTGCCGGTCTTTTATTTATACAACAGCGTTACCGGAAACTAGTATTGCAGCTATTAAAGCATTTTATCATCTGTTTCCGGGAATGAATGCTGAAAGAAATCATCTTAAAGAGCTGATCTATGCGTTCCGGAATGCCGGAATCAGGTATAATTGTCCACTTTCCGATACTCCGATTCAGATAGTGATGATACCTGGCAATGAAGAAGTGAAGCGAACTGAACAGCAGCTGATTGCTGCCGGAATAAATGCAAAAGCTATTCTTTACCCCACTGTTCCTGCTGGTTCAGAAAGATTACGAATCGTTTTACATGCGTACAATACAGCTGAAGAACTTGCACTCCTGACCGGCTTGTTGAAGTGAAACGAACACAAAAGAAAATTAACTGAATGATAGATTTAATCTATTTTTAGGTTGTTTTGCACGAGAATTCAACTGAATAAACATGCGTCCGATATTGTTTTTACTCTCCTTAGGTATAACCGTTTTTCTGATCTGGGTGCTAAACATTCCACTGGAACTTAACGGTGCACGAATCCCGAAAATGGGTATGTTTTTAAGTCCTCAGCACGGATTCTGGCAGAATGCCGAGCCTGCAGATGTTAATTATAATGCCCGTCTTCAGTTCAACGAACTGGAAGGAAACGCTCAGGTGTATATTGATGATCGCCTGGTTCCTCACGTGTTTGCCGAAAAAGAAAGGGATCTTTATTTTATCCAGGGATATCTGCATGCGAAGTTTCGTTTGTGGCAGATGGAAGTTCAGACTCATGCAGCTGCGGGACGACTCTCTGAAGTGTTAGGAAAAGGAGCAGACGGATCTTTGCTGAATTTCGATCGTCAGATGCGCAGACTCGGAATGGTATATGCAGCTGAAAAATCGGTTAAGGAAATTGAAAATAACCCGCAGACAAAAATGACCTGTGATGCGTATACGGCAGGAATCAACGCTTACATCAGAAATATGCGTGAGAGCGAACTTCCGGTAGAATATAAATTGCTCAACTATAAACCCGAACCCTGGTCGAATTTTAAAACCGCTCTTTTTCTGAAGTATATGAGCTACGATCTGGCAGGTGCGGAAAATGATTTTGAAATGACCAATGCTAAAGCCGTGTTCAGCCAAGAGCAATTTGAACAGGCTTATCCTGTTTTTCCCGATTCGCTGGATCCTATTGTTCCGAAAGGTTCTTCCTTTGCTGAGCCGGGTACAGTATTACTGATTCCCGCAATTGCAGATTCCGTTTACTTCAACTGGAAAAACGGAATCCAGATTGTTCAGCAAAAACCTGCGGAAGACAATGGCAGCAACAGCTGGGTAGTGGGCGGAACAAGAACTAAAAGTGGTAAACCTATTCTTTGTAACGATCCGCATCTCGGGTTAAACCTGCCTTCTCTCTGGTTTGAAATGCAACTGAGTTGCTCAGGATTCAATGCCTATGGTGCAAGTTTCCCGGGAGGCCCCAATATCATTATTGGATTTAATGATAGTTGTGCATGGGGATTCACCAATGCTATGCGCGATGTAAGAGATTATTATGAAATTCAGTTCAGAGATGACTCAATGCAGGAGTACTGGTTCGACAGCTCCTGGCATAAAGCAGAACTTCGCGTGGAGGAATATAAAATTGCCGGAGGTGAAATTTTCCGAGATACAGTTGCTTATACCGTATTCGGACCGGTTATGTATGATAAGCGTTTTTCCGGCGCGGGTAAAACTGATGGAAAGTATTACGCAGTGAGATGGAAAGCTCACGATCCTTCGAACGATTTATTGATCTTCAATAAGCTGAATCACGCAAAAAATTATTCCGATTATGAGGATGCGATTCAATATTTATCCTGTCCGGGTCAGAACTGTACGTTTGCATCTGTAGGGGGCGATATTGCAATCTGGCAGCAGGCCGACTTTCCCGCAAAATGGCATCGTCAGGGTGATTTTGTAATGCCAGGAACAGACAGCAGCTTTATGTGGCAGGGTCTGATTCCGCAGAAGGAAAATCCGCATCACGTGAATCCGGATCGCGGTTTTGTCAGCAGCGCCAATCAACTACCGGTAGATAAAGCTTATCCCTATTATATTGGCGGTTATCACGATGTTTACCGTGGAATCATCATCAATCGCTATCTCGCACAGATTACCGATGTGACGATAGAGGATATGCAGCATATGCAGAATGATAATTTTAACGTGCTTGCAGAGACAGCCTTGCCCTTGATGATGAAATACGTGGACCGCACAGGAATTGATGGCGGTGGTGAAAAATATTTAAATCTGCTTTCCGCCTGGAACCTGAGAAATGATGCCGGTGAAACGGGGCCAACCTTGTTTAACCTCTGGTTTGAAAAGTTGAAGACGGCAATATGGCAGGATGAACTCGATCAGATTAATGGAGTACACCGGATGCCTGAAGATTATACAACTATTGAAGCCTTGTTAAAGGATTCTGCATTTTCGTTTATTGATAATGTTAATACTCCGGAAGCAGAGACCATCGTTGATATAATGACCACTTCATTTAACCAGATGATTGCTGAAGCCGGTACTCTTGAAGCTAGCGGCGATCTGACGTGGGGGCGATTCAAGAACACCGGAATAGAACATCTTTTGAAGCTATCTCCTTTGAGCAGCCTCAATTTAAATAATGTTGGAGGAGGAAAACATGTAATCAATGCCACTAAAAAGAATCACGGTCAAAGCTGGAAAATGATTGTGGAACTCACAGATGAAAAA
>DATCKB010000044.1:0-11887 GCA_036562505.1 Parasegetibacter sp.
ATCTAATGCTTCGATTACTCTTACCTCTTCAAAGTTTTCTTCGTTGCCCCATTTATTGATTGGATATCTGAAATCCTCCGGTTTTTTCAGTGAGCAGTTAAAATTGTTAATTATCTCCGACTCAACCGGAGCAATCAGTGATTTTTTATTTTCCGCAACCAGTTGTCCGTTTATCCAGGTCTGAATAACTTCAAAATTTTTCAGGTTCTTTACTATAATCATATCAGCAGGATCGCCTGTTCTAAGCAATCCAGTCTCCAGATGATAATGAAAGACCGGGTTCACACAGGCGGCTCTCAGAACTTTAAAGAGGTCGATTCCTGCATCAACAGCCCTTTTACATAGTTGGTTGATATGCCCTTCAATCAGACTGTCAGGATGTTTATCATCGCTGCAGAACATGATCATATCTGCGTGATTATGCAGAAGAGAAATCAGTGCGTCAAAATTTTTTGCTGCACTTCCTTCTCTGATGATAATTTTCATTCCGTATTTCAATTTCTCCTGAGCTTCTTCAAGCGTGAAACATTCGTGGTCGGTAGATATGCCCGATTCGATGTATGCGCGTGCCTGTTCACCGCGTAGTCCCGGTGCGTGACCATCTACAGGTTTATCAATCCTTGCCGCTGCATTGATTTTCTGCATGATGGATTCGTCTTTATTCAATACTCCGGGAAAGTTCATCGTTTCGCTGAGGTACTTGATTTCCGGTCTCTGCAGAAGCTGTTCAACTTCGTCCGGACCGAGGTCAGCGCCGGCAGTTTCGAAGATTGTTGCCGGTACGCATGAAGGTGCACCGAAGAAAAACTTAAAAGGGACCTTATTACCATTATTGATCATGAAGTCCACTCCCTCCATTCCGCATACATTAGCAATTTCGTGGGGGTCACTGACGGTAGCTACTGTACCATGCACTACAGCAAGGCGGGCAAATTCCGAGGGAACCAGCATAGAACTTTCGATGTGCACATGAGCATCAATAAAGCCGGGAAGAATATACTGCTGAGGAACAGATTCATCGGCTTCAAGCTGTTTTATAGCTTGTATTCTGCCTTCGGAAATAACGATTTCTCCGGGATATATTTTCTGGTTTATAACGTCAGTTATCAGTCCTGTTAGTACAGTCATAATTGAACAGGTTTTAAGTTCGGGTGCGACTATAATTAAAACGGACAATAAATATATGATTTCGGAGAGAATAGAAGGAGACTTTGTTGCAGTTTGGACTAAACAGAGCTTTAACTCTCAATGTATTAAAAAATACCATCCGCAGGGGATTGCATACCTGAGTTTTATGTATTACTATTGCACAAATTTTACCTCAAACCTTAAAGTTGAACCTTAGTATGAGACGTTTTTTCTCAAAAACAAAAAGAAACTTGCTACCCTTGGCGGCCGTTTGCTTAACCGTAGCTGCCAATGCTCAGGATTTCCCCGGATACCGTGCCGGCAACTACACTGGAGTAAACGGAGTATTCTTTAACCCTGCAAACATTGCAGATAGCCGCTACCGCGTAGATTTTAACCTATTTTCCATCCACCTCGGTGTTGGAAATGATCAGGCTTCCTTTAAACTGAAAGATCAGTTCAAAAATTTTGATACTGACAGTCTGAAGAATCAGGTTTTTGGAAACAATGCCGGTGCCGCCAGCGGTTTAATTAACGCTACTATCCACGGTCCTTCATTAATGTTCGCTCTTGGCCCGAAAGCGGGTATCGCTTTAACAACCAGAGCGCGCGTAATGGCTAACATCCGCGACATGGATGGCAAGCTGGTTGACAAGATTGTGTCAGATTTCGAAAATGATCCGGATCTGCCTTACACCTTCAGCTCTAATGAGGACATGCAGTTTGCTGTAAACGGCTGGACAGAATTCGGATTCAGTTTTGCTCACGTACTGATGGATCAGAAAACACATTTCCTGAAAGGCGGATTCACTGCAAAGTATCTGGCCGGTGCTGCCAACGGATATGTGAACCTCGGTAATCTCAATGGTACTATCATTGAAGATGCAAACAACCCCTATCTGACAAATTCAACCGGCCGCCTGGGAATGGGATTCGGAGGTGTTAATATAGGTGACTTTGAAGCGGGCGATTTACTGAAAATGGAAAGTACCGGCTATGGCGGAGATATCGGTTTCGTTTATGAATTCCGCCCCAATCACGAAAAATTTGTTTACGGAGAAGGACAGGTGAGAAGAGACGTGAACAAATACAAACTTCGTTTAGGTGTTGCATTGACTGATATCGGAAGTATCAATTACAAACGTGATGTTAATCGTAGTGGTTAATATGACATCAATATCACAGGAGCAGAGCGACTGGATCTGACGGACCTGGGTGATGAGGATATCGACAACTTCAAAGATTATTTTGATAGCCACCCTCAATATTTCACACCTGCTGCAGGGAATGCTGATGCAGAATATAAAGTGTCACTCCCAACTGCTCTGAATATTGATCTGGACCTGAACCTGCACCGCGGATTCTATATTCACGCGGGAGCACAAATTTCTATGGCTAAGGAAGATAATAAACCATACAACCCTTCTTATTACAACGGGTTTACTCTGACTCCTCGCTTTGAAGGAAGAGCATTTGGTTTGTATGTTCCCATCAACTACAATGAACTCACTGAATTAAATGCCGGTGTTTCTGTAAGGCTCGGACCATTATTTGTTGGATCCGGAAGTATTCTTACCGCCTTAACAGGTGAATCCAAGCAAGCTGATTTCCACGTTGGACTGCGTTTTGGCGGACTTCAGAAAAACAAATACAAGAAGTACAAGAAGAATGAAAGTCAAAACAGCAACAACAATAAAGTAGCACCTGAAAATAACAACAAAAAGGAGAATAAGAAAGAAGGCGGTGCCGCTCAGGGAATTGAACTGTAAGAAATTTTTAAATAATAAACGGAAGATTCACTTTACGCAACCAGCTGGTTTTATAACTAGCTGGTTTTTTGTTTATCTCCTAAATCCGGTCTCCTTTCCCGCGTGCGTTTCACCGATTGATCGTATCTCCATTCATCTATTTTTCGATGGTCGCCGGTGAGCAATACATCCGGAACCTTCCAGCCGCGGAATTCTGCCGGGCGTGAATAAACCGGAGGAGCCAGCAAGCCATCCTGAAACGAATCGGTGAGAGCAGAAGTTTCATCGTTCAACACACCTGGGATTAACCGGCCTACTGCATCAACCACAACCGCAGCGGCAAGTTCGCCCCCGCTCAGCACATAGTCTCCGATAGAGATTTCTTTTGTTATAAAATGTTCCCTTACTATGTCGTCAATACCTTTATAATGTCCGCAGATAATCAGTAAATTTTCTTTCATGGATAACTGATTAGCGGTTTTCTGATTAAAGGTTTCTCCATCAGGTGTCATGTAAATAATTTCATCGTACCTGCATTTTGCAGAAAGCGATTCGATGGCATTAACCAGTGGTTCTATCATCAAAACCATTCCGGCTCCTCCGCCAAACTGATAATCATCTACCTGTTGGCGAGGATAAGGTGTATAATCCCTGAGGTTATGAATATTTACTTCCAGTAAACCTCTTTCTTTGGCTCTTTTTAAAATGGAGTGAGAAAACGGACTTTCCAGCAAATCCGGAACTACAGTGATTATATCTATCTTCATTCTGGCGGAAATTATTCGTCGAAGTTACTCCATAAATCATCAAGGTCGCGTCGATCTTTTTTAGTAGGTCTGCCGATTTTACTCAGTCGCTTGCCGGTATGGAAAGAGGCAGCCTGAATTTTAGCCTTTTCAATCTCCTCCACGGGGGTAAGGTCGATATAGTATTTTATTGCTTCGCTGTAAGCCTGTCGGGTTGGTAGGAGTCCGGTAACTTTTATCACCCACTTCCGGGCTTCAGTTTTTATTTCGTACTCGTCGCCCACATTCACGGTTTTCGAAGCTTTCACCGAAACTCCGTTTTGCTTAACCCGTCCTTTTTCACAAGCTTCTGAAGCAAGCGCACGGGTCTTGAAAACTCTGATAGACCAGAGGTATTTATCAATGCGGAGCTTTTCTTTCGTACTACTCATTATTTTTTGCTTCTTACTTCGCTGACAATTTTTCTTTTAATCCTGTTCCGGTTAAATCAAAAGACCTTTCCATATCAGTGAATGCAATTTACTAAACACAATGCAAAATCCCCACCAGTAGGGTGGGGATCAGCGATTCAATCAGCAGAAGAATATCTGAATTACCCCTCCGCGAAATATTTGTGGAAATAAGGGATGGTCTCGATTCCTTTATAGAAGTTGGCTAAATCAAACTTCTCATTGGGCGAGTGAAGATTATCACTATCTAAACCAAATCCCATAAACACAATCTTGATTCCGAGCTCTTTTTCAAACAGCGCACTGATAGGAATACTACCCCCACCTCTTACCGGTATTGGTTTCTTTCCAAAAGTGGTTTCTATTGCTTTAGCAGCTGCCAGATAACCTTTACTGTCAATTGGTGTCATGTATGGTTCACCACCATGATGCAACGAAGCTTTGAGGGTGATATAGTCAGGTGCGATTTTTTGCAGATGGTTGATGACGAGGTCGGTAATCTTATGCGAATCCTGATTAGGCACCAGACGGCAACTGATTTTTGCATAAGCTTTTGAAGGTAGAACAGTTTTAGCACCTTCCCCGGTATATCCACCCCACATACCGTTTACTTCGAGAGTAGGACGAATACCGGTTCTTTCATTTGTGGTGAATCCTTTTTCACCCCACAATGCTTTAACGCCTAAATCAGCTTTAAATTCTTCTTCATTGTATGGCGCTTCTGCCATCAACTTTCTTTCTTCTGCTGATACCTCAACTACGTCATCATAAAATCCCGGAATGGTGATATGATTATTTTCGTCGTGCAGACTTGCAATCATTTTTGCAAGGATAGTAAGCGGGTTAGCAACTGCACCACCATACACTCCACTGTGCAGATCTCTGTTAGGTCCGGTTACTTCCACTTCAATATAGCTTAGTCCGCGTACACCAACATCCATGCTTGGGGTATCCAGACTTATCATTGCTGTATCACTGATCAGAATTACATCAGCTTTCAGTAATTCTTTATTTTCTTTCACAAAGGTGGCGAGGTTAGGACTTCCTACTTCTTCTTCACCTTCGATAAGAAATTTGATGTTAGTATACTGCGTATTGGTTTTGGTCATTGTTTCCAATGCCTTAACGTGCATATAGAACTGGCCTTTGTCGTCACATGCACCACGCGCATAAATTTTTCCGTCTTTGATCACGGGTTCAAAAGGACCGCTATGCCAGAGTTCCAGCGGATCAGGAGGTTGCACATCGTAGTGACCATAAACCAGAACTGTTGGCTTGGTAGGGTCAATAATTTTTTCGCCGTAAACTACCGGGTGACCCGCGGTCTGATATATTTCTGCTTTATCTGCACCTGCTTCCAGAAGCCTTTGTTTCACTGCTTCGGCACAGTTTTGCATATCCTGTTTATGTTCGGTTCTTGCGCTTACAGATGGTATGCGCAACAGGGCTAGTAACTCTTCCAGAAAGCGGTCTTTTGAGGCTTCCTGATACTCTTTCCATGCTTGCATAATAATAAAGATGTTTTCGCGAATATAGGGAATATAGAAATGAATCAGTTCAACAGCTTTGATGAACCGCTTATTAGAAGTGAAGAACGGCCGTTTCGGAAACGGTTTGCTAAATCTGAGGGAAGGTTAACCCATTTCTACACTGTGTTTGGCATCGGTGAGAATATTCTCCACACTCCACTCCAGTTTCTTCACAAAACTATGCTGCCTCACAGGGCAATTTTCTTTTATACAAATAGGGCAGGAGAATTCGCGGCAGCCATCGGTATGAACAAAGAGTTCAATGGATTCACCATATTCGTTTCTGATTAAAGAGCCCAGTGCTTCAACTTCAGAATGCCCCTCTTCCACGTTTAAGTACCAGGGAACAGTAAGGTGACAGTCGATGTGTAATATACTTCCATATTTAATAACCCTCAGATTGTGAAGGTCAATCCAGTTAGGTCTCCGGTTACTGTTCAGGGTAGCGATCATTTTCGAAAGTAAGGCCTCATCAGCTTCGTCCATTATACCTGCAATCGATGTACGAAGTATCTTATATCCGGTAAAGATGATAAAGAAGCCCATTGCAATAGCCACTACACTGTCTATCCACATTATCTCTGTAAAATAAATCAGGATAAGTCCGACAGTTACCGCAACTGTTGAATAGGTATCTGTTTTCAGATGGTTCCCGCTTGCAATCAATGCAAGAGAGTTATTTCTCTTGCCTGTATTCACGCAGATTTGTCCGACTACAAAATTCACTAAGGCAGAAATTCCGATAAGAATAATACCAGTGTCAATTTTATACAGCGGGTGTGGTGTAAGTAATTTTCGCGTGCCTTCATAAATGATGATGAGACCGGCTATCAATATCAGCGTGCCTTCCACCGCAGCAGAAATAAATTCCGCTTTACCATGACCATAAGGATGGTCCAGATCGCGGGGTTTAGCCGAAACATAAAGACTGTAGAGTCCGATCAGACCGGCTATCACATTGATAGTGCTTTCCAGTGCGTCGGTAAGAACAGCTACCGAATTGGTGAGCAGGTAGGCTATTACTTTAATAATAAAAAGTACAATAGCCACTACTACTACCAGCTTTTGCAGCCTCAGGTTTTTGAGCCGGGTATTCAAGTTGGGTTAATTAAAAAGCCATCGCCCGCTAAAGGGCCATGGCTGCATCAAATCTTTTTTGAACATACTCCCAGTTCACAACTTTCCACCAGTTGTCGATATAGTCGGGGCGTTTATTCTGGTATTTCAGATAGTAGGCATGCTCCCATACATCGAGGCCTAAAATAGGGGTGCCTTTAAAATCAGATATGTCCATCAGTGGGTTATCCTGATTCGGAGTTGAACCTACAGCAAGCTTTTTATTCTTATCAACAACCAGCCATGCCCAACCGCTACCGAATCTGCTTTTGGCAGCATCTTCAAATCTGGTTTTGAAACCGGCGAATGAGCCATATGCCGATTCAATTTCCTGAAGCAGAATTCCTGACGGAGTACTTGTGCTCCTCGGAGTCATGCATTGCCAGAACAGTTCATGATTATAATGACCACCACCGTTATTTCTCAGTTTGGTGGAATATTTTGAAATTCTGGCCAGAACATCTTCGAGAGGTTTCGACATATCGATATTGAGCGCCTGTGCCTCATCCTGTAAATTCTGCGCATATCCGGCCGCATGTTTTGTGTAATGAATCTCCATCGTCATTGCATCAATTGAAGGGTGGAGATCAGAAAATCCATATGGTAATTTTGTCTGAGAAAATCCTGTGGAAAGTACCCCGTTGCCGGAAGCTTTTTTTGATGAACTGCAACTTTGTAACAGGCTGCCCGCTGCTGATAGTCCGATAGTCAATCCCAGTCCTGCTTTCGCCGTATTCGAAAGAAATAATCTCCGCGACAGGTTTGATTGTTGCTTTTTCATAATTGTTATTTTTTTAAAGTTACGGAACTTGTTCCTTATTAAGCTTCCTGTTGAGTAACCGGCCGGTAAATTCTTTAATTCTTTTCCATATCCGGAAATACGATTCTTTATTAAAGAGCTGCGAATCGCGCATGGCCTTGTACGTTAGGAAAATACCTATCGGGGTGAGTACAAAAGTGGCCATCCACATTCCTGTGAAAGGGGTTGATACACCTTCCTCAACAAACTTCTTTCCGAAATTGTTCAGCAGGAAGAAAATTACAAAGAAAACTACTGCAAGAACCAGGGGCATACCCAGACCACCTTTCCGGATAATCGATCCCAGTGGTGCGCCAACAATGAACAATACGAGACAGGCAATAGACATGGTTATTTTCCTGTGCCATTCAATCAGATGAAACAGGTAGTCCTTTCTTCTCGCCTCATATTCATGAATCATAAAATCCAGGCCGGTTTTTATAGATGTAGCCTGGCTGATTGCTCTTTCCGTGATAAGCATCTGGTCTGTCTGAGGTATCAAATCATCAAAGCGGGCAGGGAGTGAATCTTTGTTCGGATCGGGAATATGGTTCCAGCTCGAATCGAGGAGCCGGGTAAACTGCATGTATTGAAAAGCTTCGGCCCTGGTGCGTTTTTCATAATAAGCGTCCAGTTTTTCCAGAGAGTCGATTCTCACATCCAGCTGACGCATACTCAGCATCTGCCAGTTGTCTTTGTAAGTACTATCAGATGTACGTATTAACTGGAATGAGCTAAGATCAAAAAGCTTTTTATATTCTTTAAAACCAAGGCGAACAAACTCGGTATTAGTGGAAAGCCGTGGTCCTTTTTCTTCATATCTCCATCCGTTCTGAAGATTAAACTGAAGATATTTCTTATCAGGCGACATGGTCATGGTTCCGCTTTCGGCAACTATTACAAAGTCCTGCAGCCCGTAAGTCTTTTCGTAAATCAGCACATCTCTGATAGTCTTTCCGTCTTTTTCTTTCTTTCCGATCTTGATGATATACCCGTCGAGTTTATCGTAGAACACACCTTCTTTAATATCAAATGCAGGTTTTGCCATGATAATATCATATTTCATGGTCTGCATCTTCAGGTTGGCTACAGGAATAATGTTGTTATTAAAAAAGAATGCCACTCCACATAAAACAATTGAGGCGATCATTAGCGGCCGCATAAAGCGCAGCAGTGGGATTCCGGCAGATTTAATAGCAACCAGTTCGAAAGTCTCTCCGAGATTTCCAAAGGTCATGATGGATGAAAGCAGCACTGCAAGTGGAAGTGCAAGAGGAACCAGGGTGGTGCTGACATATAGGATGAACTGGGCAAGCAATACGAGATCAAGCCCTTTACCAACAATATCATCAATATACAGCCAGAAAAACTGTAACACCAATACGAAGAGGGTGATGAAAAATGTTGAGATAAAGGGCCCGATGAAAGCCCTCAAAATAAGCTTGTCTAATTTTTTAATCACTTGCCTTATTAGTTACCGCCTAACCGATGGAACAGGTCTTTTACCTGAGAGTCCCACAAACGGCTTTGGTCTTTTACATCCTTTTTCTCCGCAAAGTCGTTTACCAGTAAGATCGTTTGATTGGTGACTTCAGACTTTTCAATTTTGAATTCGAAGTACTCATCTTCGGGAGCGTGCTGCCAGCGGAAGCGGATGAACTTTTCCGGCTCTCTTGCCAGAACATCTGCTTTATCAACGGAGCCATTCCAGGAAAAACTAAACACACCGTCTCTCTCATCCACTTTATCGGCAAACCATTCCTGTAATCCTGCAGGAGTGGCAAGAAACTCGTATAAAATTGATGGTGAACATCTTACCGGAAATTCCAGCGTATACAATTGCTTTTTACTCATCTACTGTTCGTGTTAAATCAATTACCTGCAATAATATTAAATAAATGATACAGTCAAAATAAATTTTGCGAAGGTTTTAGTTAAAATCAGCCCCGAAAATCCCCTCCGTCAAATATGGGGTAAATCAGTGAGATTTCACCTTTTTGCAATAAAATAAATATCTAATGCGTTTCAATATGGATAATCCAGTTCGTGGGGGCTGATTTTGAGGCAAAGGGCGGTAAATCAGATTATTATATTTTAAATATATCAGATATCGAGTATTTTTTAAAAACCAATTTCCCTTAATACCCAAAAGCTCCTTCCTATGAGTATGCGACAACTCAAAATCACTAAATCCATCACCAATCGGGAATCCCAAAGTCTCGAAAAGTATTTACAGGAAATAAGTCGGGTGGAATTAATCAGTCCGGAAGAAGAAGTTCAACTGGCTGTTCGTATTAAACAAGGTGATCAGGCGGCGCTGGAAAAACTGACCAAGGCCAATCTGAGATTTGTCGTTTCAGTAGCAAAACAATATCAGAATCAGGGACTTACACTACCCGACCTGATAAACGAAGGTAATCTGGGATTAATAAAAGCTGCCCAGCGGTTCGACGAAACCCGTGGTTTTAAATTTATTTCCTATGCAGTATGGTGGATCCGCCAGTCGATTTTACAGGCGTTGGCTGAACAATCCCGTATCGTTCGTCTGCCCCTCAATAAAGTAGGGTTAAGTAACCGTATTCAGCGGGCTTTTTCCCAATTGGAACAGGAGTTTGAGAGAGAACCTTCTCCTGAAGAACTCGCTGCTGTTCTGGATATTGACACGGAAGAAGTGGCCGCCACTCTGGGTGTAGGCGCCAAGCATATCAGTGTGGATACCCCTATAGCCGATGGCGAAGAAAGTACACTTCTTGATGTCTTGTCAAATCCTGATGCAGAGTGTGCCGATTTACATATTGAACACCACGAATCACTCAAAGAAGAGCTCAACCGCTCACTAAAAACCCTTACTGAAAGGCAGAAAGAAGTAATCTGTTACTTTTTCGGAATAGGGGTAGAGAACCCTATGAGCCTGGAAGATATTGGAATGCATTACAATCTGACCAGGGAAAGAGTGCGTCAGATAAAAGATAAAGCCATACTGAAACTTCGTTCTGCTTCAAGATGCAATATGCTGAGAGAGTTTCTCGGTAATTAATCAGCCTCCCTACATCTAGTGCTTCCTTCTTATATTTGCGCTCTAAACAGAAGCAAATACTATGTTCGAAAGTTTAAGTGAACGGCTCGAAGGGGCGTTTAAACAGCTGAAAGGGGAAGGAAGAATTAATGAGCTGAATATCGCCAGCACCGTGAAAGAAATCAGGAGAGCCCTGGTGGATGCGGATGTTAACTACAAGATAGCCAAAGAATTTACCGACAGAGTTAAGGATAAAGCTCAGGGACAAAAAGTAATAACCGCTGTTAGTCCGGGTCAGCTCATGGTGAAAATCGTGAAAGATGAGCTGGTAGAACTGATGGGCGGAACCGAAAGTGAGCTCAATATTTCCGGAAACCCGGCAGTAATACTGATAGCCGGTCTTCAGGGTTCCGGTAAAACCACATTCAGTGGAAAACTGGCTAACTACCTCAAATCAAAAAAAGGAAAATCCCCCTTACTTGTTGCAGCAGACGTTTATCGTCCTGCAGCTATTGAACAGTTAAAGGTGCTGGGTGAACAGGTGGGTGTAGAAGTGTACAACGAACCCGGAAATACAGATCCTGTAGCCATCGCGCAACAGGCTATCCGCGAAGCAAAATCCCGCAGTAAAAATATTGTCATAATCGATACCGCCGGTCGTCTGGCAGTGGATGAAGCCATGATGGCTGAAGTAGCCCGCATTAAAGACGCTGTAAACCCTACTGAAATACTCTTTGTTGTGGATTCCATGACCGGTCAGGACGCCGTGAATACAGCAAAAACGTTTAACGACAGGCTGAATTTCTCGGGTGTGGTATTAACTAAACTGGACGGCGATACCCGCGGGGGTGCGGCCCTTTCTATCAAATACACTGTTGACAAGCCTATAAAATTTGTCAGTAATGGTGAGAAAATGGACGCGCTGGATGTGTTTTATCCAGACCGGATGGCACAAAGAATCCTCGGTATGGGTGATATTACCACCCTCGTTGAGCGTGCCCAGGCTCAGTTCGATGAAGAACAGGCAAAAAAGCTGGAGAAAAAGATCAGAAAGAACCAGTTCGACTTTGAAGATTTCAAACAGCAGCTGGAACAGATTAAAAAAATGGGAAATCTGAAAGATCTGATGGGAATGATACCCGGACTGGGAAAAGCTATTAAAGATATTGATATTAGTGATGATGCGTTTAAGGGCGTAGAATCAATGATTAACTCCATGACCCCCTTCGAAAGAAGAAATCCCGATGTAATTGACGGCAGCAGAAGAAAGAGAATTGCTGCAGGCTGTGGTAAAGATATCAGTGAGGTCAACGCTTTCATGAAGCAGTTCGAGCAGATGAGAGACATGATGAAAAT
>DATCKB010000053.1:0-1541 GCA_036562505.1 Parasegetibacter sp.
TCGCCCACAATGATCAGCTCCTCGGGCTTGAAATATTGCACGAGACTGAATAAGCGTTGTAAATCGTGTTTGTAGACATCCTGTGGAACGCCGATACCGGATTTACGAAAATGGCCGGTTTTGCCGAAATGCAGATCGGACACGATCAATGCCCGCTCATTCTCCCAATAGATCGCTCTCAGAGGTGTCAGCCAAAGCTGCTGGTTTGCCAGGATAAAAGAATGTGGGGCTTTCATGCAGCGCAAAGCTAAAAGCTTTATTTTTAACCCCATAACTAAAACCCTGGATTATGAATGTTTTAAATCCTTTTGAAGAAGAAAAAAAGAAATTGCCAACGGGATTGAATGTATTGACGATCCTGACGTTCATCGGTTCGGCTCTGCAGTTATTATCGATTCCATTCACGAAAATGGGCTTGAAATTTTCCAAACAGGCATTAGAGAATGAGGCAGCCCTCGAGAATATGTCGCAGGCGGATATCGACAAAATGGAAAAAGGTATCCGTACCATGGAGCTGATTGTGGCCAACTCTACCGCACTGTGGATTGTGTATATCCTGGGCGCTGCTTTGTGCGTTTACGGTGCCATCCAGATGCGTAAGCTTAAGAAAGATGGTTATTATATCTATTGCGTGGGGGAAGTGCTGCCCGTTATCGGTGCGGTATTGATTCTGGGCTTTGCCAATACCTTTGTTGACGGATCAAGCTATTTCTCTGTGTTGGGTATTCCCCTGTTGTTTATTGCCCTGTATTCGATTTTCCTGAAGCATATGAAATAGGGAGAAGGGTGAACGGAGAAGGGAGAAGGGAAAAGGGAGACTGGAGAAGGGAGAAGGGAGAAAGGAAACCCAAAGCAGGAGGCAGGAGCGAAAAAGTGGTCGAAAAGGAATACTGCGAACTCTTCAGTCCGCGAGTAACTGGATCTGCATTTTGCGGACGCGGTCTTCGAGACTTTCGGAAGAGAGGCTTTCACGCTTCGAATCCACTTTGATCGGGAAGCAGAATGGCGTGAGTTTCCCGGGAAATCGCAACACGATTTTGCTCCGCTGGATACGGTCGAGCATATTCCGCAAACGGGTTTCCTCCATCTGCTGATCAAACACTTCCTGATAAGCCTGACGAACCAGAAGATTATCCGGATCATATTCCTGAAATACTTTAAATAACAGCGAGGCACTGGCTTGAAGGTGTCTCGCTTTTTTATGCTCACCCGGGTAGCCCTGGAAGATGAGCCCGCCGATCACCGCGATATCGCGGAATTTTCGTTTAGCCATCTCCGTGCTGTTCACGCTGCGCTGAATATCGGTAAACAAATCTTCCGTGCTGAACAACTCATATACATTGCTGTCATCCACCGGGATGGGCTGGTCACTCAGCAGCTCGAATCCATAATCATTCATCGCGAAGGAAAAACTGATGGGCGTGATCCGGCTGATGCGATAAGCCAGTATCGCGGCCATGGCTTCGTGTACAAGGCGACCTTCGAAGGGGAATACATAAAGATGAAATCCGTCGCGGGTTTCGATCTGCTCAATCAGTAAT
>DATCKB010000055.1:0-4383 GCA_036562505.1 Parasegetibacter sp.
CTTTGAACTAAATGCTTTGTTAGATGAAGGTGTTAACAGGCAGCGGGTTGGAAAGTCGTTTGCTTATGCCGTGAAAGCCCGGGTGCTTTTGTCGATGCGCAAATACGAAGAGGCGCTTACGGCAGCACGCGCTTCTCTGGCCATTAACAATCACATTGATGACCATAATGATATGCTGGTTGATTATCCGGTGACCGGCGTTTCGCCTACCCCTAAGGGTTGGGCCCGGCCTGGTTTTTCCAGCCGCGAAGATCTTTTCATCACACCAACTGTCATGTATCTCAGCTGGTATTCACCTGAGTTGCTCGCGGTGTTTGATCCTAAATCTGTTCTTTACAATTATATGCCCACCCAAATGAATATTCCGTTTCAGGGAGATTTTGGATCCTATTTTGGAATGCCCGGTGAAAAGGCCGTTTGGAATCTCGGTGCACCGATGTCGGAAGTGAGTGGTGCCGGACTAACATCAGTAGATATGCGATTGATAGAAGCAGAGTGTTTGTTTCATGCAGATGACTTTCCCGGCGCAAAAGCAAAATTGGAAGAAATCCGCAAAAAGCGCATCATAACGGGTCAATATACTGAGTCATCAGCTACAACAAAACAGGAAGTATTTGCTTTGTTGAAGCAAATGTACAGATCAGAAAACTGGAGTACCATGAAAGATTTTATCGATCTTAAACGCTGGAATACTTATCCGGAATATGCCGCAAATTTATACCGCACTATTATGGGTACAACTTATACCTTAACTCCGGATTCAGAATTGTGGATATGGCCCTTCCCCCAAACCGCAACCAACTTTAATCCCGGACTTACACAGAATTATGAATAAAATTACACGTATGAAAAAAATAGTAAAGAACTGTCTTGCCCTGGCCTTTGCTGCAGTCGTAGCAGGCAATAACGGTTACGCGCAAACGGACGAGATCACTCTCACCGTTGGTGACCCCGCTCCTGAAATTAAAGCTAAATGGGTAAAAGGAACTCCGGTTCAAAATTTCACTGGTGATCAACTTTATGTGGTAGAATTTTGGGCTACCTGGTGCGGTCCATGTATCGCTGCGATGCCACATCTTTCCGAACTGGCCAAAAAGTATGAGGGAAAAGTGGAATTCATTGGCGTAGATATCTGGGAAAAAGGACTGGGTGATAAACCTTACGAATCAGTTTATCCGGTTATTAAAGAGTTTGTAGATGGTATGGGGAATAAAATGGCTTACAATGTGGCGATGGATAATAACGACCTGCACATGAGTGAGAAGTGGATGAAGGCCGCCGGACAACAAGGTATTCCTTCTACATTTCTGATAAAAGACGGGGTTATCATTTGGGTGGGCCATCCACAAAGACTCGACCCGGTTCTTGAACAGGTTTTCGCAGGCACTTATAACATGGAAGAATATGCGAAAACATTCAAAGAGAAAACTAAAGAATCGCTGGCCAGGTCTATGCCTCTGATCAATTTGAACAAGCAGGTAGAACAGGCGGTTGCTGCTAAAGATTTTAAAAAAGCGATCGCACTGATTGATGAAGGAACATCAACTATTGATCCCATGTTTAAAATTAGTCTCGCGATGCTGAAGTTTAATACGCTTCTTGCTTTTGATGTTCCTGAGGCACTGAAATATGCGCGGGATGCGCGAAAAGAATTCCCTTCCATTTCGAGCGTTGTGGCAATGGGAATTACTGAAAAGGATGGTCTTCCGGTAGACGCTTACAAGCTCGCCAATGAATTCTTACTGGAAATGCTATCCGGACGAAATGCAGAAAATCCGATGATACATCAGCTTGTGGCACAGAGCTATTTTAAACTAAATGATAAGAAAAACGCGGTCACATCCCAGGAAAAAGCTGTTCAGCTCGCTGAAACAGCGCTAAAAGAGGGAACGATGGAAGGGAGAGTGAACGCAGGAACTGTCAGAGAATATAAAGAAACACTGGAGAAGTATAAGACAATGAAATAATCAGCAGCGCTGACCTGTCTGTCACCTGATTGAAACAAACAAACACGCAGGTAACAAACACGCAGGTAGCAAACACGCAAGTAGCAAGCACGGCCTCAGCAATCTGACCAACAAACGCCTGACAACTATTATCACCTTTAATGTTACCCTGACTCCTGGCAGTTATCTTTTTCGAGATAATTGCCAGGATTTTTTTATTTGGCTGAGGATATATACATTAGGAAATTTGGAGGAGTTATTGATGCGGATCTGAATAACATTCCAACATATAATGAGCAGGAAATCTTACCGCTCGTCGCCGCAGGCGACGAGCGGGCATTTTCGCGTATTGTTGAACGATATACCTCCGTTATCTATGCGCACCTCCTCATGTATCTGAAAAATCCTTCCAAAGCCGAAGAAGCCACCCAGGATATTTTTATGAGCATCTGGCGGAATCGTGAAAAGTTGTCGGGAATGGAAAATTTTTCGGGGTATATATATGTTATCACCCGAAACCGCGTATACACCATTATCAGAGAACAGGTTCTTCGTACAATTGAGCCGCCGGAAGATAAACTGGAAAGTCTTCTTTCCGGTCCCGAAACTCAGCTTCAGTTTAAGGAATTACTCCATACCATTCATAACGGTATTGAACAAATGCCACCCCGACGTAAAGAGGTGTTTGAACTTAGCCGATGGAAAGACATGACCTATGACCAAATCGCCGACCAACTGGGCATCTCTAAAAATTCGGTGAAACTTCATATCAAGGAGGCTCTGGCATTTCTCAGGCACTACCTCAGTCAAAAACTTGATGTAATTGTGCCGGTGCGGGCCATGTATTTATCAGTTACCTTTTGTTGATACGTTGAAAAGAGACTATAAAGGTAAGAATATAGAATTCGTGACGCTTTCTATTGATTATCCGCGTGACCGCCAGAAGTGGAGAGATTTTATTCGCGATAACAACCTCACGGGCACACAGCTTCTTGCAGACAATGCCTTTGATTCAGAATTCATTAAAGCCTTTGATATTTCCGGCATTCCTCGTTTTCTGCTAATTGATCCGAAGGGGAATATCGTATCCAATAACGCACCGCGACCATCAGATGAGAGCCTGCGAAAAATGCTGGACGGGTTATTGGATAATTAATTTGGGTTGTCTATCTACCTGATTTTAGTCATTTAGTCTGGTCATCATTTCAGGAACATAAATTTTCTTCTTGGATAGTTCAGAAAAAAATTGTTTCTTGTTAAGATATTCTTCATAATCACCTACTCAACTACCGGATACCCTTAAGTTAAAAGATCGGTTCAACATAAACCCGAAAAAGGGACCATGACCAGACTTATGAAAAAAATAAAGCGTCGTTCAATGCTTAAGGGGCTTTCACTTCAGGCGAGACTTCCGTTTTTGATATGTGCGTTACTGTTATGTGTTATACTGGTATTCAGTACTATGGCATATCTGGAAGTCAGAAATTCTGCCAGGAAGGTTGCTCAGATCCGGCTAAATTCGAGAATTGTACAACTGGCAACAACGTTTTCTCAGTCCACCCAGGGTCTGCTTTCCGCTAATGCCAGGATAGCATCGAATCCAGATATAATCAGCTATCTTGAATCGGGTGCTTCCTTTGAAAAAGAAGCTGAACTACTTTCATACCTCGCATCTACACGTACCGACAGCTCGCATATTGCTGTACAGGTTTTTGATACGAACCATAAGCTGAAACTCTCGTCGAAGTTCTCATATATCCGGGACTTTGATTTTCCGGATACTTTGCTTGCCTCACTCGACTCATCGAACGCTGGTCGCCTGGTATCTATCAATGACTCGGTATTTTATCCGCTGTTCTCTCCGGTCAAGGACGGGAAGAACAATATTATTGGTTACGTAGTGAAATGGCGTCTTTTTAAAACTACCCGCGAGGCCTTGAGACAATACACTATGCTACTCGGACCCGAACCGCAAATATTTGTGGGGAATAAAAACGCTTCTTTATGGACCGACCTCATTACTCCAATAAACGGTCCGGAAAAAATTGACACAACGAAAACGAATGTAGTTGAGTTTAGGCCAGACGGATATGATGTATATGCTACGGTCAAAGATGTTCCGGGTACACCGTGGTTAATAATGCTCGGTGTCCCGAGAAGTTTTGTCTTACAATCGGTAGGTACATTTCTCAACTGGTTATTTCTTGCAGGCGGAATTTTACTGGTGGTGGGTTTTGGCGCTGCCTGGTTTTTAAGCCGGAGTATTACTCAACCTATTACAAAACTTACTGCTGCTACTTCTGCTATAACCAGTGGCGGATCTGCACCACCTATCGATATCGACAGAACTGATGAAATCGGTAAACTCGCCAGGGCATTTAACGCTATGATAATCCGTGTAAGCAATGCCCGAAATGATCTGGAGAAAAAAGTATAT
>DATCKB010000061.1:0-8499 GCA_036562505.1 Parasegetibacter sp.
ATCTACGTCGGCTCCCAAACGCTCACAGAGCTGCGCAATCTCGTTCATAAACGAAATTTTGGTAGCCAGGAAAGAATTTGCTGCGTATTTGGTTAATTCTGCGGAACGTTCATCCATAAATAAGATTGGGTTACCTGAACGAACGAAAGGAGCATAAAGTTCTGCCATGATTTGCTTTGCGCGCTCAGAGCTGGTGCCGATTACGACGCGGTCGGGCTTCATAAAATCATCAACAGCAACCCCCTCGCGAAGGAACTCAGGGTTAGAAACTACATCAAATTCACCGGAGTAATTTTTTGCTACTGCCGATCTTACTTTTTCTGCAGTACCTACCGGTACAGTACTTTTGTCAACAATAACTTTATAATCTTTCAATATCTTACCCAAATCTTCCGCAACTCCGAGGATATACTTCAGGTCGGCAGAGCCATCCTCACCCGGAGGGGTAGGAAGAGCCAGGAAAATTATCTGTGCATTTTCAATTCCGGCTTTCAGGTCGGTTGTAAACCGAAGTCTTTCTTCTTTAAGGTTTCTCAGGAACAGCTTTTCTAAACCCGGCTCGTAAATAGTGATTTGTCCACCAGACAATTTCTGTACTTTGGAGGCGTCGATATCTACGCAGGTAACATTGTTTCCGGTTTCAGCAAAGCAAGTACCGGTAACTAATCCAACATATCCGGTACCTACAACAGTAATGTTCATAATTTACAAATGGGTTTTAGAGTTTAATGTCTGAATCAAAAGGAAACACTGAAGAAAACAGTACTTTTCAAATTGATTCGGTTAATGTTTGATTGTTTATTTATTAAAATATTCCAGCACGCTGGAAGTGATAAACTCTAATTGATCCTCATCTAACTCGGTATGCATCGGCAGCGAGATCACTCTGCTGGTCAACCAGTCCGTCACCTCCAGGTTATACGGACTTTCCCCTCCATTTGTAAACATATTCTGACGATGTGCAGGCACCGGATAATAAATCATCGACGGTATCTGCTTCTCTGCCAGAAATTTATGCAATCCATCCCGGGTGGCTGATACATCACCCTCTCCCTTCAGTGTCAAAGTATACTGATGGAACACATGTTTACCATTCTCAGCACGCACCGGCGTTTGCATGAATGGCGAATCTCTGAAAGCCGCGTCATAATAGTCCGCAGCCTTTCTCCGCTGGTCAATATATTGGTCCAGTCTTTTAAGTTTTACAAGCAATATGGCAGCCTGAATGGTGTCAAGGCGGGAGTTACAACCAACGGTTTCGTGGTAGTATCTCTTGCTTTGTCCATGATTTGCAATCATTTGCATGCGATATGCTAACGTTTCATCATTGGTAAAAATTGCGCCACCATCCCCGAAACATCCAAGGTTTTTTGATGGAAAGAAGGAAGTTGTACCGATTGTACCGATAGTACCGGTCTTTTTTACCGTTCCATCGCTGAACCGGAATTCGGCACCTATAGCCTGAGCGTTGTCTTCGATTACGTGTAAATTATACTCTCTGGCAATGGCCATAATTTCTTCCATATTTGCCGGCTGGCCATAAAGATGTACCGGAACAATTGCTTTAGTACGGGGAGTTATAGCCTTTCTGATAGCCGCGGGGTCAATATTAAACGTCTTCCGGTCTACCTCCACAAATACCGGCTTCAGTTTCAACAGGGCGATCACCTCCGTTGTGGCAATATAGGTGAACGACGGACAAATGACCTCATCCTCCGGCTGCAGGTTCAGTGCCATGAGAGCAATCTGTAAGGCATCTGTGCCGTTAGCGCAGGGGATGGTATATTTTACATCGAGATATTGGCTGAGTGCTTCAGCAAATTCCGTTACCTGCTTCCCGTTAATAAAAGCTGTATTATTAATTACATCCTGAATACCGGTGTCTATTTCTGACTTTATTGCTTCGTATTGCCTTTTCAGGTCAACCATTTGTATTGGCCGCATATTTCTTATTATATTATATTTAGATGCCAGCAAAAATAACAAAATATGGACAGGACCAAAGTTTGAAGTTAGATTTGCACTATAATAGGAAAACGGAGAAAAGGGTATGTCATTGTTAATCTATAATATATTTATCTGGCTATACCGGTTAGGAATAAAGATTGTTGCTTTACGAAGCATAAAAGCGCGGTTATGGATAAAAGGCCGCCAGGGTATATTTGAACAGATAGCAGCAGAAATGGCAGCAGGAGGGCAATCTGGGGAGAGCCTAGTACCGACCAAAGGAGTTCAGAATACCAGCGCTGGTCAGAAATCCGGACCAATAGTTTGGGTGCATTGTGCATCTCTGGGGGAGTTTGAACAGGGGCGCCCGGTTATTGAAGCCCTCCGGCAACATTGTCCCGCGCTGAGAATTGTACTTACTTTCTTCTCCCCATCAGGCTATGAAGCCTGCCGAAATTACCAGGGTGCCGATCACATTTTCTATTTACCCATCGATAATGCCCGCAACGCAAAGAAATTCTTATCGCTGGTAAAACCCGATCTGGTTATTTTCGTTAAATACGAATTCTGGTATTATTACCTTCAGGAAATTCATAACCGGAAAATTCCGCTGCTACTGATTTCCGCGATATTCCGACCACGCCAGATATTCTTCCGCTGGTATGGAAAACTTCATCAGAGCATGCTATTCTGCTTTTCCCACATTTTTGTACAGAACGAAGAAAGTAAACAAAGACTGGCCCGGATCGGGTACACCGAAGTAACGGTGAGCGGTGATACGCGGTTCGACAGGGTTTCGGCGATTGCGGAGAAATTTGAAGCATTACCGGTTATTGAACATTTTTGCGGTAAAGATCGGGTGATCGTTGCCGGTAGTACCTGGACAGAAGACGAGGAGGAGCTGGCTCATTATGTTAAAGCACACCCGCAACATAAGGTAATTATTGCACCTCATGAAGTAGATGAGGATAATATAAAAGACATTGAAACCCTGTTTCCCGGAAGCATCCGTTATTCTGTACTGGCTAAAAACTTGAATGCGCCGGAGCACGACAGAAATTCCTCAATACCTGTCTGGACTCCGGGTACCAACGATGATGAAAGCAAAAAAGAGCAGGGCAACCCGCTGATTATTGATAATATAGGTATGCTTTCCAGGTTGTACAAATATGCTACGGTAGCCTATGTCGGAGGTGGATTCGGAAACGACGGCATCCATAATATCCTGGAAGCTGCTGTGTACAATAAACCGGTAATTATCGGGCCAGTCTATGAAAAGTTTAAGGAAGCCGTTGACCTGGTGGAAAAAGGAGGAGTAATTGTAATAGAAAGTGCGCTTGAGCTGGAAGCCCGCTTGAATGAATTACTTAATAATGACGAATACCTTGAGAAGACCGGGGATATCTGCGGAAATTACGTGCGTTCTAATACCGGTGCAACCAAAGACGTGCTGAATTATATTCAGGAAAAACGCCTTCTGACCTGCTGATAAAAATGGCGTACTAAGGGGGTATGGTCATTCCAACCCAGCTTAATCTTCAGCTCCCGCTCCATCCAGTATTCAGCTTCGGGAAGAATATCGAAATTATTAATTGTCTTGATAGATCGCTCATACATCGTTTCGTCGCCCCTAAACAGCTCATTTATAAACAGATAGCGATCGTTTATTCCAATGGCTTTTTTTAGGTCTTTTACCGGACCCTCTTTCAAAATGGTGCCTAATTCCTGTTTATCCTGTCTCAACCGGTCGTTCAATGATTCCGCCTTACTGGCCATTCTCTCATTCAATTCCACAATTTCCTTCTGATGTGCAAGAGTCGGAACCTCTTTTACAGGATCATAGGAAAAGGCCGGATTTGGGGGTAGGGAAGAAACTGCCGGTTCTGCGTAACTCTCTGCAGGTAAGGGTTTTCGCACAGATGCCACCTTGTTGGTGTTTTCCTGCGGAGCCTGAACCCCGGCTGATGGTATTTCAGAAGATGGAATATCTGCAGTAACGGGAACAACTCCGGGAAGAACAACAGCAACTTTGCTCTTATTCAGATCACGGTCCACCTGTTGCGATGCTAATTCCTTTTGAATCATCTGAAGGGTAATTAACATTTGCTGAGGAGGAACACCTTGATTAAATTGTTCCTGTAATTTGCCAATCAGAATACCTAATCTTTCCATTGGATTACGGTACTTTTGTGGGTTGGTTAGTAAAGTGCTTTAAAGTTACAAACACTTTGCCAATAATGACAAAAGTCAGAAGTTAAATGTTCTTCGAAGGCGAAAGGCAAGAGCGACAAGGCACATCAGGGAAAACGCCTCGAAGTCAAAAGTCAAAATAGACTGATCCATTGACGTCAAATGTAGAAAAACGGTAATTTTTCAGATTTCAAAGGTGAACATGAGTAGAACAGCACACCATATTATTGCCTTATTTAAAAAAGATCTTTTACTGGAAATCCGCCAGCAATACACGTTTTATGGAGTTCTGCTTTATGTGGCTTCCACCATATTTGTTCTTTATCTGGCAATGGGCCAGCCGGAATCAATGGTCTGGAATGGTTTGTTCTGGGTTATACAGTTATTCATCTGTATTAATGCGGTGGCAAAGAGTTTTCTTCAGGAAAGCAGAGGGAGGATGCTTTATTTCTACAGTATTGCAGGTGCAAGAAATTTCATAACCAGCAAGCTTCTTTTCAATATGCTGCTCATGCTGGCCATGAGTCTGATAAGCCTGTTTTTGTTTCAGCTGCTGATGGGTAGCCCCATGGAAAAAATGGGAATGTTTATCGGCATCACTATGCTTGGTGGTATCAGCCTGAGTCTGGTTTTTACATTTCTTGCTGCAATTGCAGCAAAAGCGCAGCAACAGGCAGCTATAATGGCCATTCTGGGATTCCCGATTATTATTCCCCAGTTATTACTTCTGATGAAGATTTCGAACGCTGCCTTTGCAGATGTGGTACAGGCGGGTCTGGGCCAAATGGTGTGGCTTATGGCCGGGTTAGACCTGATGGTAATCTTCCTTGCGCTCATATTATTTCCGTTTTTATGGAAAGATTGATGTTGCATTGCCGTACTTTTGTACCCAGCTAATAATTAACAAGCATGATTAGGCGGAACTGGTGGAAATTACTCTGTATAATATTACTGGTTTACACCTGCATCGCAGGTCTCTTAGGTGGTGTTCCTGAATTACATATCCTGAATGAAACTATCAGGAACCTTTACTTCCACGTGTCGATGTGGTTTGCTATGATGATATTCTTCTTCATTTCTGTGTGGAACGCTATCAGGTATCTCATCAACCCCGTTCAACGCTTCGATATTTTATCTCTCGCATATGCCCGTACAGGGATCATATTTGGGGTACTCGGACTAATCACCGGTGCTATATGGGCGCAATACACATGGGGTAAAGCATGGAGCAATGATCCCAAACAAGTTGGAGCGGCCATCGCATTGCTGATTTATTTCGCTTATCTGGTGCTGCGAAATTCGATGGACGACCTTGACAAACGGGCACGGGTAAGTGCAGTTTATAACATATTTGCATTCGCATTATTATTTCCAACCCTCTGGATAGTTCCCCGTATGTTGGAAAGTTTACATCCAGGGGGTATGGGCAACCCCGGATTTGATCCCAAAGACATGGATAGCCGGATGCGCCTGATTTTCTGGCCGGCTGCAGTTCCCGGCTGGACCCTCCTCGGCGTATGGATTACTATGCTGTATGTTCGCTTGCAACGACTTAAAGATAAAATGTTTCAAAATGGCTAAATCAATTTACCTACTTACAGCCTTTCTTTTATTCAGCGTAAATTTCTTAATTGCACAGTCGATGAGTGAGGCCGGCCGCCCGGAAATGGCCGACGTGATGCGAAGTAACGGAAAAATTTATGTGGTGGTGGCTGTGATTCTGACTATATTAATTGGTTTGTTCTTTTACCTCATCAGATTAGAAAAAAAGATTAACAAACTGGAAAAAGGAGATTTATAGTTGAATTTTGCTTTATTCATCGTTAATTCCTGGAGTATTCGAAGGGAAAAAATATATTAATAAAAGAGCTGAAATTCGAAACCGACTGTTTAATTTGCGTCCCACTTAATGTACCCATAAACCAAGCGACCCTAATTGTGTTTAACCAATTTAAAAATCAAAAATATGTCAGAACAGCATGATTATAGTTTTTTTCGGGCTGTAGAAGAAAGCTTCGATAAAGCTGCTAAGTTCACCAACTGGGATCCGGGAATTCTGGAGCAGATCAAACAATGTAACTCAGTTTACCGTATGCATTTTCCGGTAAAAATCGGCGATAAAGTTGAAGTAATCAAAGCATATCGTGTTCAGCACTCTCATCATAAAACTCCGTGTAAAGGAGGTATACGTTTCGCAACATCTGTAAACCTCGACGAGGTAAGTGCACTTGCTGCTCTGATGACATACAAATGTGCGATTGTGAACGTTCCCTTCGGTGGTGCAAAAGGTGGGATCAATATTGATCCGAGAAAATATACTCCTTACGAACTGGAAAAAATCACCAGAAGATATACAGCAGAATTAATCAAGAAAAATTTTATCGGTCCGGGTACCGACGTTCCAGCTCCTGATTATGGAACTGGTGAACGCGAAATGGCCTGGATTCTGGATACTTACATGAGTATGCGTCCCGGTGAAATCGATGCACTTGGTTGTGTAACCGGTAAGCCTGTAACTCAAGGTGGTGTGAGAGGAAGGAGAGAAGCCACTGGTTTGGGAGTTTTCTATGGAATCAGAGAAATCTGCAACATGGAAGACGTGATGCAAAAACTCGGATTAACTCCTGGTATTAAAGGTAAAACCGTTGTGGTTCAGGGATTGGGTAACGTGGGTTATCACGCTGCAAAATTCTTCCGCGAAGGTGGTGCAAAAGTAATTGCACTGGCCGAGTACGAAGGTGCAATCATGAATCCTGATGGATTGAATGAGGAAGAAGTATTCCAGCACAGAAAGAAAACAGGTTCTATCCTGAATTTCCCTGGTGCTACCAATATAACTGAAACTACAAAAGCGCTGGAACTTGAATGTGATATTCTGATTCCTGCTGCTTTGGAAAACGTAATCAATGGAGAGAATGCTCCACGTGTTCAGGCAAAAATTATCGGCGAAGCAGCTAATGGCCCGTTAACTCCGGAAGCGGATGAAATATTCATTAAGAAGGGAACACTGGTTGTTCCGGATATGTATCTGAATGCCGGTGGTGTAACCGTTTCATACTTCGAATGGCTGAAAAACCTTAGCCACGTACGGTACGGCCGTCTTGAAAAACGTTTCACTGAGAACCTGAATACTGAAATCCTCCAGCAGATTGAAACACTCACCGGTAAAAAAGTGAATGAAAAAGAAAAACAATTTATTCAGCACGGTCCGGATGAAGTTGATCTGGTTTACTCAGGTCTGGAAGAAACAATGATCACCGCAACCCGTGAAATCATGGATCTCTGGAAATCAAATCCCGCAATTCCTGATATGCGTACTGCTGCCTATGTTGTTGCCATCAACAAAGTAGGTGTTTCTTACGCTGAACTGGGTATATTCCCATAGTAGAATTCGAAGCAATTAAGTCTCTTCAAATAAGTAGTATAAGAGGGAGCCCCAGGGCTCCCTCTTATGTCCATAGGGCTGCAGGTACTACGACCAGAACTGACTTCTGTAAAACCCGAACGACATCTCCGCCATTCATTGCTCCTTTTGGACTCGCGTATCCCGCTGGCGGCAGTTTTACAGATCTCTCTGGGTGAGATCATACACCTTCATCCCATGTGTTCGCTGTATTTACAAATGGTAATCTCAGATAGTTTCGGACTTCGGCTTGTTGGCAGCCCCGTCCATCACATATTGCCTTATATGCAGTTTCTGTTCGTCGAACCGGGACTTTGCCGCCGGATTTCTTCCAGATTCCACCTCGCGGTGGCAACCTTGCCGTTAGCTAACGGTTACCACTATCAAGGCCCATAGAGGTCTTTCACCTCCAGGTTTATGATCGTGCCGGGCACACAACAGGGAAGGATGAGACGTCAGTAGATAGGGAGTAAATCTGGAACTAGAAGCGTTGCAAAGAAAGTGGAAAACCAACGGGAGGTAAGACTGTATTAAAAGGATAGGGCCGGAAGCCTGAAGATATTAATAAGTGCTGAGCAACGGTTTTGATGAAAGAAAGGTAAGGAAAGTTGAGATACCGAAACCGGGAGGGGAACAGAGATATTGGACATCCCCACCTTGCTGGACGAGATGATCCAACAGGCCATAGCACACCAACTAAATATTATACACGCTGATACATTAGTCAAAGCAGCTAAAGCGGGCAATGATTACAGAGCGTTCGCGTCGTGCTAAACGATTTAAAGCTAAATCCGGAATTGAAAATGCTTTGTGTGGTGCACCTTATGGATACAATTACATTAGAAAAACAGAATTAACAACTGTTTAATATCAGATTAATGAAAATCAGGCGGAAGTAGTAAAAGAAATATATCAATACTTTGAGGATTTTCTAAGTATAGGATCAATAACGAGAAAGC
>DATCKB010000062.1:0-2984 GCA_036562505.1 Parasegetibacter sp.
CTATACTGGCATTTACAGAACTATTGATACTGAGAGCTGCGGGGGAAGTCCTGCCGAAACCACCAGGCGATTATAATGAGTCGGCGTTACAAATTTCAGAAAGAATACGTTTAAAAAGTTTGGAACGGTTTTACACCATAAATCCGAAAGCCGTCTCTTCTTTTCCCCTGATCATTACCGAAATCTTTGCCGACCCATCGCCGGTGGTTGGACTACCGGAATATGAATTTGTAGAAATCTATAACCGGAGCAATCAGCCTGTTAACCTGAAAGGCTGGAGTTTATCTGATGCAACTTCAACCGGGTTGATAAATACTGACCGAATTCTCGAACCATACGAATATATCATCCTATGTAACCAAAGCGCGGCATCGGCTCTCTCTGCTATTTCACCCGTTATAGCCCTGAGCCGGTGGCCGTCGCTTGATAATGCGGGAGACCTACTTGTTCTGGCAGATCCCTATGGTTCAACGGTTCATGCGGTACAGTATAACACGTCGTGGTATAATAATTCGCTTAAAGCCAATGGAGGATGGACTTTGGAACTGACGGATCCGAATAATCCCTGCGGCGGCAGCAATAACTGGAGTGCATCCATTGATCCGTCGGGCGGAACACCCGGAAGAAAGAATTCCATTTATGCCGAAAATCCGGATGATGCACCTGCTGAATTGCTGAGGAGCTTTGTTTCGGGTGATGATAAGTTCGTTCTTGTATTTAATGAATCACTGGATAGTATGCATGCCACCTCACATTCCCATTTTTTCATCCACCAGCACACTGCGGCTATTAAGCGTATTGCTGCTATACCTCCTCTGTTTAGTCAGGTCGAAATTCAATTAAACGACAATGTACCAAATGATACCGTGCTCTTAATTGAAGTTAACAATATTAAGGACTGTGCGGGAAACGAATGGTTGCAGCCGGTGAAAGTCCGTGTTGGTATGCCTTCATCGCCTCTGCCCGGAGAGCTCGTTATCAACGAAATTCTTTTTGATCCCTTCCCTTTGGGTGAAGATTTCATTGAACTCTATAATAACAGCAAAAAAATAATCGACCTTTCGAGGCTTTCTATAGCTAATGTTAACAGCTCGGGAGATCTCGCAAACATCACAAAAATCAGTAGTTCTCCGTATTATCTCTTCCCCGGAGAATATCTTGCACTGACGCCCGACAGCACGGCTCTTCAGAAACAGTATCTGGTAAAATTTCCTTCTGCATTGCTGGAATTAAATCTTCCTTCCTTTCCTAACTCCAGCGGCTCGGTAATTCTTCTTAATGAACAGGGAGAAGTTCTGGACCGGTTAGATTATCATGAGTCGTGGCACGCTCCCCTGATTTCCAACAAGGAAGGCATTTCGCTGGAAAGAATCAATCCCGATCTTCCAACGCAAAATCCGCAGAACTGGCATTCCGCCGCGGCTTCAGCAGGCTATGCCACACCCGGATATGAGAATTCGCAGTACGCCACTTCATTTGAAAACGGAAATGTTTTCTCTGTTGCATCAGGTTCGTTCTCTCCCAATGGCGATGGGCAAAACGATCTGGCGCTCATTCATTACGAATTTAATCAGCCGGGGTATATTACGCAGATTGTTGCATATAATGTCAACGGACATCCCGTAAAGACAATCAGCTCAGGCAGTCTGGCTGGCTTGAAAGGTCATTTTAAATGGGATGGAACCGATGATAAGCTCCGTAAGCTACCGAACGGAATTTATATCCTGGTTTGTGCTGCATTTCATCCCGAAGGAAAGACAATTAAACAAAAACTGACGGTCGTTATTTCAAAGTAAAAAAGGTTAAAACTTATCTCGTTTCGGGCGAGATAAGTTTTGATTCTATAAAACTAGCTCGTCAACGAAATATCAAAATTCACCAGACTTACAAACTGCTGAATTCTTTCGCCGATATCGTCGTGATTGATTTCTTTTAAGCGAGACGGACCGAATTTCTCAACACAGAAAGAAGCCATAGCAGATCCTACGATGATGGCAGTCTTCATGTTGTCGAATGAAATATCGCGCGTCTTAGCCAGGTAACCGATAAATCCACCTGCAAAGGTATCGCCGGCCCCGGTCGGGTCGAAAACTTCTTCCAATGGCAATGCCGGTGCAAAAAATACCTCATTACCATGGAACAGTAACGCACCGTGTTCACCTTTTTTAATGATCAGGTATTTCGGACCCATATTGAGAATAGTCTTCGCAGCTTTAACTAATGAGTATTGTCCGCTTAACTGTCTGGCTTCACTGTCATTCACCATTAATACATCCACCATTTTCAGTGCTTCTTCCAGTTTAGGCATAGCCACTTCCATCCAGAAATTCATAGTGTCCATTACAATCAACTTCGGACGGTTCTTCATTTGTTGCATTACGCTGATCTGAACTGCAGGATCGAGATTGCCCAGCATCAGAAATTCAGAATTCTGATAAGATTCAGGGATTACCGGTTTGAAGTCAGCCAGTACGTTCAGGTCGGTAACCAGCGTATCACGGGTGTTCATATCCAGGTGATATTTTCCACTCCAGAAAAACGATTTTTTATCGGGAACTACTTCTACTCCTTCCAGCTGAACTCCGCGTTTAGTCAGGTCGTTCATCTCCTCCTTCGGAAAATCGAAGCCCACAATCGACACCTGATGGATTGGCTGAATGAAATTACTTGCTGCATACGCTACATAAGTGGCTGATCCGCCAATGATGCGATCGGTTTTTCCAAAAGGGGTTTCAATCGCATCGAAAGCCATGGTTCCAACAGAGATTAGGGACATATGTTCAATTTTTCGGTTGAGGAATAAAGTTGATAAATGTAATAATATTTAAAACCGGGTGCAAACCTAAGGTAATTACCAATAAAAATAGCCAACAAACAACTTAAGGAAGAACCGGAGCCTGACTACTACCAGTCCTCTGATATTCCGGCTTTGAACTGTTGGAAGTAAAGCCCCGGATATGGACTACGCCAGCACCGGCCGATAG
>DATCKB010000063.1:0-2779 GCA_036562505.1 Parasegetibacter sp.
CCCTTAATCAATTTCCCATTTCGTATAAGATTCGAATCAATCGTTTCAATCTTTACATTTAGATACAATGGAGAATTTTCCTTGATAGCTATCCACGAAGCCTGAGGATTTGTAATAGGTCTATCTAATTCTAAATTCAAGCTACCAGAAAATTTCCATGATCTGCTTGGTTGGATTAATCTAACTTCATCAATCAAAGGACTCGGTTTGTTAAAAGTTTGTCGAGTTTTTTCATATGATCTGATTGTTGAAGAGCCATATGAACCATAGTCAGCAAAATGATTCCCATTTTTTAGACATCCTGATCCGCCTATAACTCGTAATCTATCAGGAATTATGATTATGTTATTTGAAC
Source organism: Parasegetibacter sp. (assembly GCA_036562505.1). GTDB lineage: Bacteria > Bacteroidota > Bacteroidia > Chitinophagales > Chitinophagaceae > Parasegetibacter. Next base: position 356 of record DATCKB010000063.1, read on the forward strand.
TATTATTTTGTAGCTGAAAATCGATTATTGCAGTAATATGCTCTACTGTTTCAGCCTTATTCCTAACCATTATTTCTCTGATTTGTCCGCATAAAATCACATTCATAGATTTTTTGTAATTTTGCTCGGGTGTTTGATTACAAGCTAAAGCAATATTTATGCCAAACAAGGACAAAACCAAAGCTACAAATATTTTTTTCATATCAAAACTTCCTCGACTACGGTTTTTTTACCTTACGATAGTATCCATTAACATTTCCGTAAACAACTGTTCCTCCATTATGACTCCCCTCCAGACTACTCGCAGTTGTAATATGGTAAGAGCCGCTTTTGCCTGCACCGCTTTTGCTATATACTTGTGGAACTCCTTCGTCAGTTCTAAATATGAAATTCGCAAAATGTTTAGCTTTACCGTCAGAAGTCGCATATTGAAGCGTATCTCCGACTCTTAAAGTATCTTCTGTAACTTCAATAGCTTTTCCTTTTTTTACAAGATTTTGAAGTTTCTTTTGAAAGCCTTCAGGGTCCAAATATTGTGACCTTGATCCTCCGAATCCGCCAACATAACAAGTTACCCCTGCACAGTTTGCAGATGTATTAGGAGGTGTTCCATCCTTTCTTTGAGATTCTGCTTCGTCAAAAAGACCTCTTTCAGCTTCGCTATAAACATCCCTAACGGTTTCGTTGCTTGTTTCAGATAAGCGAATTTCAATTTGATCCGCACCTATCGAAGAAGCAAAACTAGCTGCCTCCTTTCCCGTTAACCCTAATTGACTCGCAAGAGATGCTCCATCGTCGTCATCCTTTGATTTGAAGGCGACAATTTCGATGCGGTCAACAATAGGTTTATTATTTTTATCTTTTTTGAGTATGAGATTACCATCTTCATCTTTATCGTGCTTGTAGTAGACTAATACAGCTAATTCCCACAATCCTAAAGGATCAGTATAATTTAATGGATTATTTAGGACATAAGCATATCGATTAAAAGTCTGAGGATTATCTCTTCTTAAACTTAGAAGAGTTGGATCAGGCGAGGTGAACCGTCCTAAGTTGCTTCCAAACATTCTCGCCTGAGCAAAATCCAGCCCACTCTCATTATCCCTTTCATACGAGGTTATGAACGCGCAGTTTGATTTTTTCTCAATCGCGGTTTCCGGTTCCGGCGACGGTTTTGATTTTTCAAAGATCGGCGGCTAAAGAAGAAAGCCCTTACCCGCGCTGAAGATTTAATGTTCTTCGACTTCACAAATAGAACCTGCCCAACCGTAGATTGTTATGAGTTTTTCAGAATATTCCACTTCAAGAACTCCTTCTCTTGGACCTTCAGCTTGAATGATTACAGATTCATTTACCAGAAGTTCCTTCTCATCACCCCAAGGCTCTAAGCGAAAAGTCGTAGGTTTTTCCGAAAGATTAGTGACTTGTATTTTGAATGATTGTTTTTCCATTTTCTTCTACTTACTCAAAAGATCCACCGCACGTTGCATAAGGTCTGCTCTACCAGCCGCGCTTGGATTACTTGGAACTCTTTTTGCCTCATTAATATAAAAATCCCGCCACGCTTCCGCCATTTTTTTAGTAACTCCATTTGCCTGAAGTTCAGCTTTTGTCAAAGTATTAATTCTTGCTCTAGCATCCGCGTTTCTGCTTCCCCATTTCATCACATTACGTCCAAATTCTCCAAGATTCATATTATTTGGAGTGGGAGGTCGAGGCAGTCTCGAAATTGCTTTCGGAGTGCTTTTCAACAGAGATTTTCCACCAGCTATAATAGCGGGAGCCGCAGCAGCACAAACACCAGTTCCGATACAAGCTCCAACAACAGCCGCTCCTGCCGCTAACCCGCCAACGACTTTTGCTTTTTTCTTGGACTGCTCTGCGATACCGTAAACTAATTGATATTCTGGATCAATACTTATTCGCTCATATGTTCCGACAACATTACCGTCAGAATCTAAGATATTACCCGAATCATAATGCCCGTCTCTGTCTGTTTCTTGATAAAGTCCGGGAAATTGTTTTTGTCCTTTTTTGAAGTTTGAGTCGGGATGATACCAGCACTGCCCTTCTTTATTACAAATTTTATATTCCAAGCCATCAGGGTCAGAATACAAAACTGGATTGCTTCTGCCATAACCATAGCCGTTCCAACTTTGCGGATCTTCTTCGCTTGCTCCGGCGTTTTCCGGGTCAACCGAATAGAATCTACCGAGTCTCGACGAATAATATCTCGCCTGAGCAAAGTCTAAGTCAGATTCAATGTCTCTTTCATACGAGGTAAATTTCTGCCTGACCGTATCACCCGCGTAACCCAATCCTTGCGTTCGCTGACTCGTCGCGATCTCTTCCCCGAACGGCTGAAAATCTCGTCTGGAAATCACCTGCCCGTTTTCATCAGTTGTGATGCGCGGGCTTCCCAGA
>DATCKB010000073.1:0-2927 GCA_036562505.1 Parasegetibacter sp.
GTATACGGGTTCGTACAGAAAACGCCTGCCGGGAAAAGCATTTATCTCTCGTCAACCTTGCAGCGCAACACTAACGGCACATGGTCAAACGTAAAAAGCTGGTCTGCATCCTCGACGTCCTCGTCGGCCTCCATCCTCGAGACATATCAGGTGTCGAGCGGTACTTACAGGGTTGAGACGTATTACTATGTATCCGGGGACGGCGGATACGAGTCGGGCACAGTCTATAGCAAGACTGTAACCTATTAACCAATAAAGTTACGGAATTAGCACGAAAGAAGTGATTCCAATGGGCTAAATTATATTTGAACTTCTTTGCAAAAATTACCAGGAGCAAAAACTTTTTAGCAAAGCCAGTATTTATTCATTATTTAATACTTGTAGATTTAGGGGGTACTAAAATGAAACGCAGATTTTTGACAATTTTTATGGCCGCGATAATTCTGGTCGTACCAGTAAATATGAGCGCAGCCGCTGTGAATGTTTCTGTTCAGGATACCATACCAGTCGAAGTTGCAGAGATTATAGCTACATATTTTGTGCGTGATGCTCAAGGGATGGCGGACAATCAATGGACTTCTGATACAGCTATTGTGGATACCGTGACCATGTATGATGAAAACGGTGCTGTTTCGGCATACTCTTTTGAGTTGGAAACCGGTGGAAAAGATACAGGATATGTAGTTGTATGTGCCTATCCTGATGTTGTAAACAAGGTGTTGGAATATTCGGATTCGGCAGAACCGTTATATTCTGAATTTGATCTTAGTAGCACAGACTCGGTTGTTTATACTGGGCTGTTAAACTACTATGAAGATGATGGCGACTCACAGCTGCTTACACTGAATAATACTACAATAGACCGAGACGATATAACCGCGCCATTATCTGAATTGCGTAGCGGTATGACTATCTCGGTACAGCAGTATCCCATAACAGATCCGTTTGAATGGGCAGACGAATATTATGAGGGGCCATTTGTGGCCACTGAATATTGGCAAAATGATTTTGAAGCCTATTGCAATTACAGAACCACAAGCGATTTCTCTGGTTATGAAGATCATTGCGGTCCTACAGCTATAACAAATCTTCTTGAAATGATTGGCGGATACAATGATTATTCATCAATCACTTCTGAAGATTATGAAGACATTTTTGAGGCTGTTGCCGACTATGGAATTGAAAACAATTATTATAATAATCCTGGTGGTTCACCCCGATCAACTCTGCCAGATTATATCGAAGGAGCATTTGATCTATTCGACGTTACGGTAACTGTTACAAACTATACAGCAACTTATAGTCGTATTTCGACAGAACTTGAAAACCAAAGGCCGTTTTATTTGACGTTGAATGACCATTCTTATTATGGCGATCACGGAGTAGCAGGTTTTGCTTATACGCGTCTTCAGAGTGAAACAACCGGTTATTATTTAAGCTTTGTAAAAATCGCTGATGGTTGGTCACATTCGGGACGTTATTTAGACATTTCATCAATCCAAAGCTCTGATGACGCAACCTTACGTGCAATTAGGATCAGTTAGGATCTGATTGCTAAAGAAAGGAAAGAAGCCACAAAGGTTTCTGTCTAGATGACAGGAACCTTTGCGGCGATATATGCGTCTTATATTTAGTAGCAATTATCCTTGATAAAGGGAGGCATTATTGTGAAAATACAACGGTTTAAAATCCATATGTCCAGTATATTAATAGGTTTGCTGTGTATATCCCTAATTTCTTCTGTATACGCGCGCAATGATGTTAACTCAACTGCATCTCATTGGTACGACGAAGCAATGAACTATTGTATGGAAGCGTCATTGTTTAATGGAATTCCGGAAGAACTTATTACTCCTGATACTCGGATAACATGGGCCATTATTGCACAGGTCTTAGCAAATAGGACAGCGAATTATCGGGAGGAATACTACCAAAACCAAATAAACACTGAGGATGGACAAAATAATTCTTGGTATGCTCCTGCGTTAAAGTGGATGAATGAAATGGGTATGTCTGACGTTAATGAATCTCCAGAATCACAAATATCACGCGAGTCTGCAGTACGCCTGCTTTTTGAATACGCCTATAAAACTGAAAATGAAACAGATTATAGCATAACAGATAGTAGCAGTCATCTTAAAGATAAAGCGATCATATCAGAAACAGCAAAAAGTGCAGTTTACTGGGCAGAGGAACATGGGATTATTCACGGGTACCTGGATTCATCATTTCGTCCGGATCAACAGATACTTTTTTCGGAGATGGCGCAAATGTTTTATAATGCCAAAGATTTCTTAAGCAAGAACAATATAACCGTATTGTTTTCATACTCCGTATCTGATATTGAAAAAATCGAGTTTCAAAATGGCAGTACAGGAGAACTTAAATCTTATACAAATAAAACAGAACTGAATGATATTATTGAACACCTTAATTCATTTAGATTTGATAGTTTAGAACCAGCGGGAGACGGCTGGACATATGCCATTCGCATCTGGTTTAGAGAAGAATCTGCCATGCGGCGAATCACACTGTCTCCATCCAGCGTATGCGTTGGAGGTAATCGCTATATTTCATCATCGGGGCATGACTACTTTCCACAAGAATGGATAAAGCGATATTGCCCTTAATAATTTTGAAATGCAAATTGATATAAAATAGCACAAAAAGGTTTAATGTGTACGAAATTGAAGAATAGGGTGAAAAATATATTGAACTATAAGAAACTGGCGTTTTGGATAGCATGCGCGGCGGCGGTCGCCGCGGCCGTCTGGGCCGTATTGCTGATGGCGAATCCGGCCCAGACCCTTGAACTTCCGGACACGGCGTCGGTTTTTACTGTAGAAATGGAACAGTTCAACGATAGGTCAAGCGTCGGTCGTGTGGTTATAACCGGTGCCGAGCAAATCGACGCAGTTCTTTCGGCC
>DATCKB010000074.1:0-21954 GCA_036562505.1 Parasegetibacter sp.
TCTTTCGATAAGCCCAGATCGCTCATTATCCATTCTCTTTCTTTATCTTCAAAAGCTTCGTTCAGCTTTATAACTAAGCTGTCATCTTTCTTTTTGCCTATCAGCGTTGTACGTACAGCCGGTGCGAAATACTTAACCAAAAGGGAATTGTCTTTTTTTATTCCACCTTCCAGCTCATTTCCGTCTGCATCAGATTCAATGAAGCTAACATTCAGAACATTTTCTTCAGAGGTTACTGCCTCTGGTTCAGTCATCTTTCCATTTCTAAGTTGCAGGCGTTCAATTTCTTCGCTGACCATTTCGTCTGTAACAGTGATTACATACCGGGTGAGGTCTGCAGAAGCAAGATCTGCCACCTTAAATTCAGGCTTCAGACCTATCTCAAATGAGAAAGTATAATCGGCAGGATTATTTGCATCGATTTTTGTGATATCATTGTCTTCCATCGGAAGAGGCTGGGCGAAAATTTCCAGTTTTTCCTGAGTCATATAGTCGGTCAGCTGCTTCTCCACTGATCTCAGGACTTCGTCAGTCATAACTGATTGACCATGCATTTTTCGGATAAGTCCCGCTGGTACCATTCCCTTACGGAAACCCGGGATATTCGCGGATTTGCTGTAGTTCTTAAGTGCTTTTTCAAAAGCAGGAAGATAGTCTTCCTTAGCGATCGTTACTGTGAGCTTATCATTAAGCAACCCAATATTTTCCCTGGTTACAGTAGCCATTACCGATTGTCATTTTTTGTGATAAAATCTCCATCCTCGTTGTCTCCTGAGGATTTGGGGCTGCAAAGGTAGGGAATTAGCCGATAGTAACCCTTAAAAATTGCAGGTTTTACCCTTTCAGCACTTCACGGGCTATTACCAGCTTCTGAATCTCAGAAGTACCTTCTCCGATTGTGCAGAGTTTGGCGTCACGATAGAACTTTTCAACCGGGAAGTCTTTGGTATACCCGTAACCGCCGAAGATCTGAACAGCGTCATTTGCCGTTTTTACGGCTACTTCCGATGCGTAATATTTTGCCATGGCGGCTTCTTTGGTCATAGGAAGGCCTCTGTTTTTCCTGTCAGCAGCCTGAAGGGTCAGCATTTCAGCGGCCATAATCTCAGTGGCCATATCAGCGAGTTTAAATGCAATAGCCTGGAAATTACTGATAGGCTGACCGAATTGTTCCCTTTCCTGCGAATAAATCCGGGCTGCTTCGTAGGCACCTTTCGCTATGCCCAAACTCAGTGCCGCTATGGAAATTCGTCCTCCATCGAGCACTTTCATGGCCTGATAGAACCCTTCGCCTGCTTCTCCAAGACGGGCAGCATCAGGGACGATGCAATTGTCAAAAATCATTTCTGCGGTTTCGCTGGCTCTCATACCGAGTTTATTTTCCTTCTTTCCGCCTGAAAACCCGGGAGTACCTCGTTCTACAATAAATGCAGTTGCGTTATTTTTAGTGCGGGGCTCTCCTGTGCGGCAAATTACTACAGCTACATTTCCGCTGATACCATGCGTAATCCAGGTTTTTGTGCCGTTAATCACCCAGTTATCGCCTTGCTTAACAGCGGTACATTTCATGTTTCCCGCGTCGCTACCAGTGTTGGGTTCCGTTAATCCCCATGCACCGATCCACTCGCCTGAGGCGAGAAGCGGCAGGTATTTCCTTTTCTGCTCTTCGTTACCAAAACTCAGAATATGACCAGTACACAGTGAATTATGTGCAGCCAGACTCAAGCCAACTGATCCGCAGACTTTTGCTATTTCAGATATTACTGCTACGTACTCAATATAACTCAGTCCGGATCCGCCATATTCTTCCGGAACCAATACGCCCATCAAACCTAACACGCCCAGTTTTTTAAAAGTTTCTACCGGGAAGGTCTGGCTTTCGTCCCACTCCATTACGTGCGGTTTGATATGCTGCTGTGCAAAATCTCTCGCCATCTGGCTAACCTGAGTAGTGATTTCTGATTGCAAAAAGTTCATCTTCAACTGGTTTTCTTCCGTTTATCAATGCTAGAACCCTGCAATGATACTACAGTTTTCTCAGAAACTAACAACTGTTAGTATATTTTATGTTTTTTGTTAGTTTTTCAGATAGGGTTTCATTTTTTCCAGGTCAGTCCGATTAATTGATATAACCTTTTTCAGGTCCTCTACTGACGTAAATTTTCCGTTTGCATTCCGATATCTGGAAATAGCTTTTGCACCATTATAGCGTATATAGGGATGGTTCCGAAGGTCCTCTTCAGAAGCGTAGTTAATACTCAACTGTCTCACGGGGAATTCTCCTTTTTTCAAAAACGGTTTTATTTTTTGAAATACAGAATCAGTCAAACCATAAACTTCGCCGATCTGATCAATGCTATAAAAACCACCTAACTTTTCACGGAAACTCAGAATTCTGGCTGTGAGCTTCGGGCCAATCCCGGGCAATGATTCCCATTGTGCACTGTCAGCAAGATTAATATCAATGGGAGTCGGTGATAGTTTGCGATATTGAGGTTTTTCATTTGAACCAAAATTTGGTTTGGAATAAGTTCGATAAGAAGACCCATAGGGCTTTGAAGAAGGGTACGAAACGGTTGCGTAGGAATCTGGTCTTTTAGTGAAATCATATCGGTAGCCGGAATCATTAAAAGAGTGCAGCATTTTACTGTAGTCGCCGACATAAAAACTGCTCTGCTCTGACATCCTCTGCGCATCACCACTCTGCGCAGGATGTTTCAGTAGTTCCGCTACTTGATTCATATACCGGAGACTGGTTGTATCTGCAGGTAGCGAAGTTTCCGGCACGAAAAAAGGAATGGAATACACTAACCCGATGAGGAAAACCAAAACAATTGCTGCAAGCCGCTCCTTTTTCGAAAAAACAAAGTACTGCCGGATGAATTTCGCTAACATAGCTGCACTCTTTTATGAGTGCTAAATTGACAATAACAAGATGATAATACAAGAGTTAAAACACCCCACTATAAGGAGATTTTCAGCCCGTCGTATGCCAGGGAAATCCCTGGCGGAAGTGAAGCGTTAACCTCGGAGTGCATTCCCATCTGGTGACTGATATGCGTGAGATAGGTTTGGGGAACTTTCAGTGATTGTGCGAGTTCTGTTGCTTCTGTCAGATTAAAATGGGAAATATGCTTTTCTTTACGAAGTGCATTTAATACAAGAACCCTGCTGCCTCTGATCTTTTCCAGTTCTTCATCATCAATTCTGTTCGCGTCAGTGATATAAGTAAAATCGCCAAACCGGAAGCCCAGTACAGGCATCTTCAGATGCCAGACCAGAATGGGTTCTACCAGAATATCGCCGATTGTAAATGGTGTAAGATCAATCGTGTTCAAACGGATTTCAGGAACACCCGGATATTTTTTTTCCGAGAAAGCATAGGGGAATTCACGCAGGATCACACTTTCGGTCAATTCGTTACTATAAATCTCCATAGGCATTCCCGAAAAAAAATTAAATGCCCTTACATCGTCCAGGCCGGCTACATGATCTTTATGCGGATGGGTGAATAGAATTGCATCCAGTTTTTTCACTTTTTCCCTTAACATCTGATACCGGAAATCAGGAGTTGTATCAATCACGATGGTTGTTTTGGGTGATTCAATCATGATGCTGGTTCGTAAACGCTTATCATGTGAATCGGGGGAATTACAAACTTTGCAATCACATGCTATCATCGGCACTCCGCTGCTGGTGCCGGTACCAAGAAATGTTATTTTTAAAGGAGTTTTTGTCACGCACCGCGAAGATAAGAAAACCTGTCGGTTGTTGGAGAGTGTTACTGCGACTCTTCGTATTTCGCCAGGATTTCGGCGTACATTTTTTTGCTTTCGGGGGAAAGGTAATCCTGGTTAATATCGAGTGAGGCGATAATATCAATCAACGCGTTAATTCTTCCATCTAAAGGAAGAAATTTATTCAGGACAACAACCTTTTTATTTTCCAGTACGCAGTAGCCGCTCTGGAAATTACCCCGTTCATACCGGATTACATATTCAACATCTCCGAGTATTCTTTCTATTCTTGTAAGCGTTGACTGATTGTACTTCATGATCCCTGCAAATTTAGCACTCCCGTTGTATTCTGCTGACAGAAGTTATTCAAACTTATTCACACTATTTGCCGGTCATTTTAACCACCGGAACTATCATTTCTTCCAAACTCACACCGCCGTGCTGGAAGGTATTCCTGTAATAATTTACAAAATGGTTGTAGTTGTTCGGATAACACAGATAGCCATCTTCGCGCGCAAATATGAATGAAGAATTGAATGTTGGTGATGGCAAACCAATATCTTTCGGTTGCCGGAATGCCAGAACATCCTTCGGGTCATAATTCAAATTCCTTCCGTGCTTATAACGAAGATTGGTAGTAGTCTGTTTATCGCCGATTACTTTATAAGGAGTATTCACGCGAACACTTCCATGATCGGTAGCAAGCACCAGGTTAATTTTCTTATCAGCGATTTTCTTTAAGGCCTGGTTCAGTGGAGAATGCTCAAACCAGCTGGCGGTAATACTCCTGTAACTTGCTTCATCGCTGGCGAGTTCTTTCAGCACCTCCATTTCTGTACGCGCATGACTAAGCATGTCTACAAAATTGTAAACGATAATATTCAAGTGATTGTTGAGCAGGTTGTGAATATTATTTACCAGATTATTTCCGTCGTTATGATTCAACACCTTGGTGTAAGAGAATCTGATATCTTCTCTGCGAAGCCGCTTCAACTGGTGACGAAAAAACTCTTCTTCAAATAAATTTTTTCCTCCTTCATCATCATCATTCCGCCATTGCGCCGGAAACAGTTTTTCAATATCAAGCGGCATCATCCCGGCAAAAATTGCATTGCGGCAATATTGTGTGGCTGTGGGAAGAATGCTGTAAAATGTATCTTCCTCCACAATCTTAAAGTGCTGCGTAAACAGCGGTTGAATGGCTTTCCACTGATCAAACCGTAAATTATCTATCAGAACAAAAAAAGTTGAAGTTTCCGCATTAATCACCGGCAGTACTTTCTCACGGAAAAGGGTATGCGACATGATAGGTTTATCTGTGGCGCCGGATTCAAGCCATTTAGGATAATTTTTTGAAATGAATTTGAAAAATTCTGTGTTGGCTTCCTGTTTTTGCGTCTGCAATACTTCCTGCATTTCAGGGCTATCACTCTTTTCCATCTCCAACTCCCAGAAAACCAGTTTCTCATATATTCCTCGCCATTCCCGATGATCCGGATTACTGTTTAGTACCATAAACAGGTTTCGGAACTGTTGCTGGTAAGCTGAGGTGGTTTTCTCTGCAACTAATCTTTTATTGTCGAACAATTTTTTCAAACTCAGCAATACCTGATTCGGGTTGACGGGTTTAATCAGATAATCGGAAATCTGACTTCCGATAGCATCATCCATCAGATTCTCTTCTTCATTTTTTGTAATCAGCACAACCGGTATCTGCTGATTAACTTCCTTGATTTTTGCCAGAGTCTCCAAACCGGTAATACCGGGCATGGTTTCGTCCATCAGCACCACGTCTACCTCATTTTCTTTTACAAAATCAATGGCATCAAACCCGTTGGTCAGGGTATAAACCTTATATCCTTTCGATTCCAGAAAAAGTTTCTGTGACTGCAGGCTTTCGATTTCATCATCTACCCATAATATTGTCATCATGATACGGTTCTTGTATTTTGATTTCCGGAACTGCCCGCTGAAAAGCGGATTCTGCCAAAAACGGAAGTTAATAAACTATGTGGTAATTTTATTTTTTATAGTAACGCTTTAACAAGTATCTAAGTTCTTTCCCTTTAATTTTTTCATTTTCTTTAGAACTCTGCTGAATGCATTACTATAGAAGCTAATATTCAAGAATTTTTATGGCGCGAAAAATTATCAATGATCCGGTTTATGGATTTATCAGTATAGATGACGAGCTCATTTTACAAATAATTGCACATCCGTATTACCAGCGATTGCGGCGAATATATCAGATGGCTTTTGCACACCTGGTTTACCCGGGGGCTGTTCACACCCGCCTGCATCACTCACTCGGTGCGTATCACCTTATGTGCTGTGCTCTCAGTGAACTGAAATCGAAGGGCGTGGAAATTACGAGGGAGGAAGAACTTGCTGCTAAATCGGCTATTTTGCTGCATGATATCGGTCACGGTCCATTCTCTCACGCGCTGGAACATGTGCTGATCAGGAATACCAGCCATGAAGCAATTTCTCTTCATTTAATGAAAGTCCTCAATGAAGAAACCGGCGGGCAACTGGATACTGCAATAGAAATATTTACCGGTCGGTACCACAAACCTTTCCTGCACCAGCTGGTAAGCGGGCAGCTTGATGTGGACAGAATGGATTATCTCACCCGCGATAGTTTTTTCACTGGTGTTTCGGAAGGAGTGATCGGGTACGACAGGATACTGAAAATGCTGGCTGTTCATGAGGGAAACCTGATGGTAGAGGAAAAAGCGATTTACAGTATAGAAAAATTTCTGGTAGCAAGAAGACTCATGTACTGGCAGGTGTATCTTCACAAAACTGTGCTGAGCGCAGAAAAGATGCTGGTAAAAATTATGGAGCGTGCAAGAGGGTTGATTGAGGCAGGAGTTGAGCTGAATGCTGCAACTCCAACACTTCGGTTTTTCCTGTATAATACTCACCAGCCATTTTCTATTGCCGAACATCTGGATAAATTCTGTCTGCTTGATGATGTGGACGTAATGTGTACCATCAAGAACTGGATGGAACATCCTGATAAAATTCTGTCCTCCTTATGCCGGTTTCTTATTAACAGAAATCTGTTGAAGGTTCAGATGCAGGGACAACCGTTTTCGGGTGAACTGGTTGAGCAACTCAGGCAGGAGGCATGCCGGAAAATGGGAATATCACCCGAGGAGAGCCACTACTTTGTGTTCCACGGCGAGACTCAGAATGTTACTTATAACCCGGAAGATGAAAAAATCAATATTCTGTTTAAAAACGGAACGGTTAAAAATATTTCAGAAGTTGATAATGCGCTTATTCACCATGCTTTGTCATCCACGGTGAAAAAACATTACATTTGTTTTTTAAAATAGTTCCGGGATATTAATTTGAAATATTCGCCTAATCATCAATTTCAATAGCTTTCAGCTAACAATTACAATATGAAGTTCAGCGCCGCTCAAATAGCCTTGTTAATAAACGGAAAGGTGGAAGGAAATCCGAATGCTGAAGTAGGAAGTTTCGGAAAAATTGAAGAAGCGAAAAAGGGCGAATTATCCTTTCTAGCGAATCCTAAATATGAAGAATATCTCTATACCACTTCTGCTTCCGTCATAATCCTTAATGAGGATTATGAACTAAAAGGTGAAGTGCAGGCAACACTTATACGGGTACCGGATGCATATTCTGCGTTTGCCACATTGCTCACAAAATATCAGGAGCTGATCAATCATCAGCTCACAGGCATTCAGGAACCTTCATACATAGCTGCTTCCGCTACAATCGGCGAAAACTGCTTTATCGGAGCCTTTGCCTATATCGGCGAGGGAGTTGTGCTGGGTAATAATGTAAAAATTTTCCCTCATGTATATATCGGCAATCATGTTAAAATCGCCGATAACACTATTATACACCCCGGGGTAAAAATTTATCATCAGTGTGTAGTGGGAAAAAATGTTTCCATACACGCGGGAACGGTAATAGGCAGTGACGGCTTTGGTTATGCACCTCAAAAAGATGGCAGCTTCAAAAAAGTTCCTCAGATCGGAAATGTAATGATCGAAGATAATGTTGAAATAGGAGCGAATACTACCATCGACCGGGCAACTATCGGCTCCACTTTTATAAAGGCCGGAGCTAAACTGGATAATCTGATTCAGATAGCACATAATGTTGAAGTGGGAAATAATACCGTAATAGCTGCGCAGGCCGGAGTAAGTGGAAGCACAAAGATTGGTAAGAATGCAATGATAGGCGGACAGGCTGGTATAGTCGGGCATATTCAGATTGCCGACGGTTCTAAAATCAATGCGCAAAGCGGCGTTAGTAAATCGCTCAAAAAACCGAATTCCGCAGTAACAGGTTCACCCGCTTACGATTATACGAGCGCGTTAAGGAGTCAGGCACTAATCCGCTCTCTTCCTGAACTGGAAAAACGCATTCAGGAGTTAGAGCAACGGGTGAGGGAACTGACGTCTGAGTGAGCTATTTTAGGCTATACTTTGACTCATAAATTACCACATTCCCCTATCTTTGCCCGTTTAACAAACGTTTCTAGTTAAAGATGGATACAAACTTTAATCCCGATAAGCAGCATACGATTCAGGCCGATACCAGTATTTCAGGCACAGGACTTCATACCGGGGCAAAAGTTAATATGGTTCTTAAACCTGCCAGTCCGGGTTTTGGTATTCAGTTTCAACGAGTTGACCTTCCGAATAAACCGATAATAAAAGCTGATTGCGACCTCGTAACAGATACAAGCAGGGGTACAACGCTCGAATATAACGGGGCACGTATCAGTACAATTGAACACTTGCTGGCAGCTTTGGTAGGAATGGGTGTGGATAATGTGCTGGTAGAAATAGACGGACCGGAGATTCCGATAATGGATGGGAGTTCCGAGCCTTTTGTAGAAATGATTGAAAAGGCCGGAGTCGTTGAACAGGATGCTACAAAGGTGTGGTATAGTATCGACGAAAATATTCACTACTACGATGATCAGAAGAGAGTGGAAATGGTAGCTATGCCGGCATTGGATTATACGATTACTACCCTCATAGATTTTAATTCGCCGGTTCTGGGAACCCAGCACGCCGGGTTAGCTAATATTACACATTTCAAATCAGAAATAGCACCGTGCAGAACTTTTTGCTTTTTGCATGAGCTGGAAATGCTGATTGAACATAATCTGATTAAAGGGGGAGACATTAATAACGCCATCGTTGTAGTTGATAAACCGGTGACAGAGGAGGAAATGACCCGTCTGGCGAAAGTTTTCAGAAGGGAGAAAATGGAAGTTAAGAGCGAGGGTTATCTCAACAACCTCGAACTGCGATTTCCCAACGAGCCGGCACGTCATAAACTGCTTGACGTAGTGGGCGATCTGGCATTGATTGGCTACCCGATCAAAGCCAGAATTATTGCAAACCGCCCCGGCCATAGTACTAACGTAGAATTTGCACGCAGAATCAAGCGATATATCAAGAAAAACAAGCATATAAAGAATATTCCGGTTTACGATCCAAATCAGCCACCGGTTTTTGATCTGGTGCAGATTGAAAATACCTTACCACACCGTTTCCCCTTCCTTTTGCTTGATAAGGTTGTTGAAATCAGCGATAAACATATAATAGGTATTAAAAACGTAACCTATAATGAACCGTTCTTTGTCGGACATTTCCCAGGAAACCCGGTGATGCCTGGTGTACTTCAGATTGAAGCACTGGCACAAACCGGTGGAATTCTGGCATTGAATTCGATGCCTCCGGGAAAATATGATACCTATTTCCTGAAAATTGATAACTGTAAGTTCAAGCAGAAAGTTGTTCCGGGAGATACTCTGGTACTGAAAATGGAGTTAACAGCACCCATCCGCCGGGGAATTTGTGAAATGCGGGGTACTGTTTACGTTGGAAATAAATTATGTACCGAAGGTGATCTGGTTGCGCAAATAGTCAGGAGAGAAGACGAAGCCGAGAAATGAGATAATTAAAAAAATCGCATGATTCATCCGCATACTTACATACACCCAAATGCCAAGCTGGCAACGAATGTAAAAGTTGATCCCTTTACAGTAATTCACCCTAATGTTGAAATTGGTGAAGGGACCTGGATAGGTTCGAATGTTACCATCATGGAAGGAGCCAGAATTGGTAAGAACTGCAGAATTTTTCCTGGTGCTGTGATAGCAGCCATTCCACAGGATCTTAAATTTGATAACGAAGAGACCACTGTAGAAATAGGCAACAACACAACTATCCGCGAATTTGTTACCATCAACAGAGGAACAAAAGACCGCTGGAAAACAACTGTCGGAGATAATTGCCTGATTATGGCGTATGCACATATTGCACACGATTGCATTATGGGCAATAACTGTATTCTGGGAAATGCTGCTCAACTGGGAGGGCACGTGATTATGGGCGACTGGTCTATAGTGAGTGCCACCAGTGCGGTACACCAGTTTGTACATGTTGGAAGCCACGCGTTTATCAGCGGTGGCTCACTGGTTAGTAAAGATGTACCTCCCTATATCAAAGCCGGAAGATTCCCGTTAAGCTATGCAGGGGTAAACTCAGTGGGACTAAAAAGAAGAGGATTCACTATTGAAAGCATCAATCATATCCTTGAAATTTACCGCTGTATCTATAACAAGGGAATGAATACAACCCAGGCACTCAGCTATATTGAAGAGGAACTTCCTGCCACCGACGAACGCGATGAAATTGTCACTTTTATCAGAGAAAGCGGCAGGGGTATCATCAAGCGCTACAGCAAAACAAACGGTGATGAAGATTAACCTGTTTGAAACAGGAAAACGCTTTAACCGGGAATGGATATTCCGGCATCTGACATTCGAATTTTCCAGCGGAAACAGATATGCTATAACCGGTCCGAACGGATCAGGTAAATCAACCCTGCTTCAGGTAATTGCGGGATCAATGACGGCCAGCGAAGGACAGGTACAATATGAATTCCGGGGGAAATTGGTTGAAAACGACGACGTGTACCAACTTGTCAGTATAGCAGCTCCTTATCTGGAACTGATTGAAGAATTTACACTGACTGAGTTTCTCCGATTTCATCAGACTTTCAAACCTTTAATTAAAGGCTATTCCATCAGAGATATTATTGAAAAAACCGGTCTGGCCAAATCTTCGCATAAGCAAATCCGTTATTTTTCCTCAGGTATGAAACAGCGGGTGAAACTTGCTCAGGCAATGTTCAGTGATACTCCGGTATTGTTGCTTGATGAACCATGTACCAATTTTGATCAGGAAGGGTTTGCCTTATATCATTCTCTGGTTCAGGAACTGTGCCACGGGCGCCTGTTGATTATTTCATCCAATGATGTACAGGAATATTCCATTTGCGACAGTGTAATTCGTGTGGAAGATTACCGAAACAGTCTGAAAACCCCGGAGGCATAAATTTACCGGATTTATCTCCTGCTCGCAATCAGTAAATTCAGGTCTGTATATTTCAGATTGAATCTTTCGCTGAGATAAAAATTGGTAAGCGCTCCTTTATACAGATAGATACCGCTTCTCAGATTTACCCGGTGCCAGACCAGATTTTCGAAGCCACCATCTTCAGATGTCTCGAGTAGTAAAGGCATCAGCACATTGCTGATAGCCTGTGAGGCAGTTCTGGCAAAACCCGAGGGGATATTGGGAACGCAGTAGTGAATAATTCCGTATTTGGTAAAAATGGGTTTTTCGTGCGAAGTAATATCTGAAGTTTCAAAACATCCGCCGCGATCAATACTCACGTCAATGATAATACTGCCCGGACGCATATTGCTGACCATTTCTTCGGTCACCACTACCGGGGTTCTTCCGCTTTGCGACGAAAGAGCTCCTACTGCAACCTCGCAGGTTTTAAGTTGTTTGGCCAGAATCTTAGGTTCTATAACAGAAGTATAGATACGTACTCCAATATTATTTTGCAGTCGCTTTAAGCGGTAAACGCTATTATCGAAAACTTTTACTGAGGCTCCCAGCGCGAGCGCAGCTCGCGCGGCATATTCTCCCACAATACCTGCCCCCAAAATAATTACCTTGGTAGGCGGAATTCCTGAAATTCCTCCTAAAAGAACTCCTTTACCGCAGTTAGATGAACTCAGATAATGGCCTGCTATCAGCATAACCGCACTACCAGCAATCTCACTCATACTCCTGACGATCGGATAGGTACCCGACTCGTCTTTCAGATTTTCAAAGGAAAGAGCGGTAATTCTTTTCTCCATCATCTTCTCCAGCAGCTCCGCTTTTAAGGCAGAAAGATGAATAGGGGAAATAATAACCTGATTCATCTGAAGCAGTGGAATATCTTCTTCAATTACAGGTGCGGATTTTACGAGTATAGGAGCTTTGAATACTTCGGCTTTTTCATGCACAATCTTCGCGCCTGCTTCAGCATAATCACTATTGGTATAATGCGAACCTTCGCCCGCATTGCTTTCAATCACTACTTCATGCCCGTTGCTCACAAGCACTCCCACCGAGTCAGGTGTAAGCGCAATTCTGTTTTCCTGAAAGGCCGTCTCTTTGGGAATTCCAATATGTAATTTGGCGCCCTTGGGCTTAATGTCGAGGGTTTCCTCGAGAGTTTCGTAGCTGAATGAACTGCTGATAATTGGCTTGTTGGAAGACGTCATATACCTCAAAATCTATTGCGTCGGTAATTTACTAAATTTTATGCAGGTAAATAGATATTCATTACACAGGTATTTTCACCTTCTCTGTCCATTTCAATCCTAACCGTGTTATCCGGAAATAACTGTGCTGCCCTTTCAGGCCATTCAACAAGACAGATTTCACCGGAGTAAAGACAGTCTTCCACTCCTGTCTGTGCAGCTTCTTCCTCATCTTTAATCCGGTAAAGGTCCATATGATATATTTTCCCGTCGGGAAATCGATATTCGTTGATGATGGAATAGGTGGGACTTGACACAGAGTCTTTCACTCCCACAGATTCACATAATGCTTTGATGAACGTAGTTTTTCCAACACCCATAGGCCCAAAAAAGGCAAAAACGCGATAGTTTTTAAATAAATTACCAAACGTTTCGGCCGTTTCACTCAGGTTTTCAAGTGTAAAACGGTAGGTTATTATTTTTCTGCCTTCCAATTTCTTTTTTTAACGTGTTTCCGGTTTATTGGGTCCACCCGTTATCAGGAGAGAATCCCTACCCACGTTGCATACTGAGGAGTACAACGCGTGAATAATCTCAAATAATTGCGAAATTAAACCAAAAATACCGCCGGTTAGAATAAGCGCGAAATGTATTTTGTTTGTCAGGCGGAAATAAAGTTGCGAACAATAGATAGAATAACTTTGTATTATTAATATGGAAGGAAAATGGAGAAAGTGAATTGGAAAGTAAAAGGTATGACATGTGCAAACTGTGCACTTGCCATTTCCAGGTATTTGCAGAGTGAAGGTCTGGAAGATGTGAAAGTGAATCCGATAAGCGGAGCAGTAAGCTTCGTTAATACTCTCGGGAAAGACCCTCAAACGCTCATTTCAGGGATTGACAAACTCGGTTATAAAGTAGCTTCTACCGAAAACGGAGAAGGCGGAAAAGAAAAGTTTCTCTCTACTTATCTTCAGAAGTTTTTGTTTTGTCTCATTTTCACTCTGCCTCTTATGGCTCATATGATCTGGCATGTGCATTGGTTGATGAACCCCTGGGTGCAGATGGTATTGTGCTTACCTGTATTTGTTGTGGGCATGATGCATTTCGGAAAAAGTGCCTGGAAGAGTATTCGCAATGGTATTCCGAATATGAACGTGCTGGTAACCTTGGGTGCAATTGCCGCATTTGTATATAGCCTAGCCGGTGCGTTAATGGGCCTGGGAGAAAACTATCTCTTCTTTGAAACTGCTGCAACCATCATTACCCTGGTTTTACTCGGTAATTACCTGGAGGAACGTTCAATAGCCTCGACCCAGAAAGCCCTCAACAAACTGGTGAAATCGCAGAAAATTATGGCCAATATGATTGTGTTCGACGATCAGCATAAAGAAGTTATTCTGCCGATTGAAAACTCACAGTTACGGGTAGGCGATTTAGTGCTGATAAAAACCGGCGATCAGGTTCCGGCAGACTGCAAAATTCTATGGGGCGAAGCAAGTGCCGATGAATCCATCATAACCGGGGAAAGCCTGCCTGTTGAAAAGGTTCCGAAAGACGTGCTGATAGGAGGAAGCATTCTTGTAAAAGGAACAGTGAAAGCACAGGTTACAGCAAATGCCGGAGATTCAGTATTGTCGAATATTATCAATCTTGTTAAGCAGGCACAGGGCGATAAACCTCCGGTGCAGCAATTGGCAGATCGCATCAGTGCTATATTTATACCAGTAGTTATTGGTATTGGATTAATCACACTAATTGTCAACTATTTTGTTTTACACGATTTTTCCAATTCATTGATGCGTGCTATTGCGGTGCTGGTGATTGCCTGCCCCTGTGCCATGGGGCTAGCTACCCCGGCTGCCATTGCTGTGGGTTTGGGCCGGGCAGCCCGTAATGGTATTTTGTTTCGTGATGCAAAGAGCCTGGAAGTTTTCCGTAATGTTCAACAGGTAGTATTTGATAAAACAGGTACGCTCACAACCGGGAAGTTTGAAGTTTCGTCAATTCAGGCACTTTCTTCCGACTATAATGAAGATGAATTAAAAAGAATTCTCTATTCTGTTGAGAAGTATTCTGATCATCCCATTGCCCGTTCTATATCGGCTATCCTTAAACGAAAAGATGAAATCCGGTGGAAGAAGATTGAAGAGGTAAAAGGACTGGGTATGCAGGCATTTGATAAGGAAGGTAACAGATATATTATCGGATCATTCAAAGCGGCTAACCATCTTACGGATGATCATTCGCACAGTATATATATTTTGAGGAATGATGTGCTGATTGGTTATGCAGATGTGAAAGATGAACTTAGGCCTGAATCAAGGGAAGTTATCCGGTATCTGCATAAGAAAGGTATAAGAACAATACTTTTAAGTGGAGACCGTCGTGAAAAAACTGAACTGATAGCCCGTGATTTGGGAATTGATCAGGTTTTTGCCGAAAAGAGTCCGCAGGAAAAACTGGACATCATCGAAGCCCTTTCGAATGAGGCTCCTACGGCAATGGTGGGTGACGGAATCAATGATGCACCTGCACTGGCAAAAGCTACTGTGGGAATTTCTATGAGTGAAGCCTCACAAATAGCTATGCAAACCTCTGATGTTGTGCTGATGGATCATGGATTGAAGCAGCTACCTCTGGCTCTGGGTTTGGGGAAACATACTTTTCTGACCATAAAACAGAATCTTTTCTGGGCATTCTTCTATAATGTTCTTGCTATCCCGGTAGCCGCAGTTGGCTTGCTTAGTCCAACTGTTGCTGCCCTCGTCATGGGACTAAGCGATGTAGTGCTGGCAGGAAATTCTGTCCGCCTGTTCGCAAAAAATGTAAAGTAAATCTCTGCAACCATTATTTAAGATCCTACAGGGAAGCATATTTTAAATTCCACCAATTGGCGCATCTACCTGGAATTGCTGAAACGTATGTGTATAACTTACATTACGTAAGTATAATCTATATGTTTCGTATGCTTTTTCCGATACTTTACAGGTTAGTATCTAATTTGAAGCCTGTTAACAGAAGCGTTATAATGGCCAAAGATCCCAGGTACAAAACGGTAAAGATTATGCTGGAAACGGGAAACATTTCTCAGTTCAGCGAAATTTTTGATATCATTCCCAGAAGTATCGTATCAGCCGACATAGGGATGAATTACACCCGGTTTGTGAACCGCCTCAAAAAGCCGGAACTGTTTATTCTGAAAGAACTACTTACTATAGCCCATTATATTGGAGTGGATAAAAAGTTAATAGTAGACCTGATCATGAATGATATCAGTTCCCGCAAACCCGTTCGTAAACCACGATAGTTTCTTTACCTGCATCCGGGCAACTCTTCAACATTTTCAACAAGAAAAGTCTGCGCAAAGCCTGGTAATCGGCTTGGGCAATTTCCTATCTTCGCCTGGATGAGCATTCACAAGGTTTTAAAGGAGAATTGGGGTTATGATGAATTCCGGCCACTGCAGGAAGACATTATCCGGCATATTCTGGCGGGTAATGATGCTCTCGCTTTGTTACCTACCGGCGGAGGAAAATCAATCTGCTTTCAGGTACCTGCACTTTATAACCCGGGTTGTTGTCTTGTGATCAGTCCGCTTATAGCCCTGATGAAAGACCAGGTGGAAAATCTGGTGCGCCGGGGAATTAGTGCCAGAGCTATCTATAGCGGGCAGTCAAGGAAAGACGTAATTAATACACTTGAACTTTCCACCCGGGGATTGTGCCGTTTTCTCTATGTTTCACCGGAGCGTTTAACAACGAGTTTATTTCGCGAATACCTGCCGTTTATTCCGGTAAACCTGCTGGCAATTGATGAAGCTCATTGTATTTCACAATGGGGACATGAGTTCCGGCCGCCTTACCGCCGAATAGCCGAAATAAGGGAAATAATACCCGATGTTCCTGTACTCGCTTTAACAGCTTCTGCAACCCCCGAAGTACAACAGGATATATGCGATCAGCTACAGCTGAAAAATTACCGGATATTTCAAAGTTCATTTGCCAGAGATAACCTTTCCTATAGCGTATTTACAGTTAGTTCCAAGATTAATAAGGTTAAGGAAATATTGCAGAAAGTGCCGGGTACAGGCGTGATATATTGTAAAAGCCGGAAACGCACTCAGGATATTGCCAGGTTACTACAGATGGAAGGATTTTCGGCGGATTTCTATCATGCCGGATTATCCGGAGAAGAAAGAACAAGGAAACAGGATGAGTGGATTCACAACAAGATAAACACGATCGTTTGTACTAATGCTTTCGGGATGGGTATCGACAAGCCCGATGTGCGAATCGTGATTCACTATGACATTCCTGACGCATTGGAGCATTATTACCAGGAGGCCGGCCGCGCAGGGCGTGACGGTAAATCATCGTATGCTGTTCTTCTGATGCAGGAGGGAGACTTAGAAGAATTGAAGCTGCAGGCTGATATTCATTACCCTTCTGTGGAATACATAAGAGAAGTGTTTAGCGCTCTGGTAAATTACCTGCAGATACCGGCTTATTCCGGTGAGGGAAATTATTACAATTTCGACTATACCGACTTCATCACGAAATTCCGGCTTAATGCACTTCATGCCATTCATGCACTGAAGGCCATGGAGCAGGATGGACTCTTCCAGCTGTCTGATCAGGTATTTACACCTTCGATGGTGGGGTTTACTACAAACAAGAATTATCTGTTCGAAATACAGCAGCAAAAACCGGAGTGGGAACCGCTGATAACAACCTTATTACGCACATATGAAGGTATATTTGATCAGCCGGTTTTTATTCAGGAGAAGCGCCTTGCCTTTCTTCTTCAAACAGAGCCGGATGATATCAGGGAACAGCTCAGGATGTTACATCGGGCAGCAGTGCTCGAATACATACCTCAGAAAGATTCACCTCAGATTTATTTTCTGAAAGACCGACCACTGACAGAGGATTTTACTATTAATAAGGCATCACTTGAAGAAAGGAAAAAACGATTCTCCGACCGGGTAGCTGCAATGATCGCCTTCGCGAAAAATGCTGAAAATTGCCGTTCAGTTATTATCGGTCGGTACTTCGGAGATAATACTATTCAACCCTGCGGTATATGCGATATTTGCCGGGATAAAAAGAAGAAGGAATTGTCTTCAGCGGGATTTGCTGATATCCATCTAAAGCTGACCGAGCTCCTGAAAAGGTTTCACGGTAATTTCAGTGCAGTTTTAGCGGCAATGAAACCGATTTCGGAAGAAGATATCTGGACAGTAATCCGGCAACTTGAAGCAGAACAGAAGATTGAAGTTAAGCCCGGTGGACGGATTGAGGTAAAAGAATGAAAGCAATCCGCCGGTGGCTGGTATCATTTTTTTATAAGTGCGGGATAAGTGTTATTGAAATGCTTTAACTTTAAAGCAATAAAACAGAATATTATGGAAGGAAAAAAGCCGAAAATACTATTGGTGGAAGATGATGCCAATCTGGGCATGGTACTGAAAAACTACCTGGAACTGAACGATTATGATGTAGAACTGGAAAGAGATGGTATTCTGGGTCTCGCAGCGTTTCGTCGCGAGAAATTTGATTTGTGCTTACTGGATGTGATGATGCCTAATATGGATGGCTTTACCCTGGCTGAGGAAATCAGAGACGTTGATCCTGATATTCCCCTTTTCTTCCTTTCTGCAAAAACTATGAAAGAAGATATTATCAGTGGCTATAAACTGGGCGCTGATGACTATATCACCAAACCATTCGATAGTGAAGTATTGCTTCACAAAATAAAAGCGATTCTGAAAAGAAATGAAGAAGTGGCTAAGGAGAATGAAAACGTTCAGTATACCCTTAGTACCTATCATTTTAATCCAAAACTAAGAGAGCTCACTCATAACGGTCAAACACAAACGCTTTCACCAAAAGAAAATGAGCTGCTTAAAATGCTGGCAGAGCATAAAAATGATCTGCTTCCGCGCGAGCAGGCACTCAAAAAAATCTGGGGTAGCGACACCTACTTCAACGGAAGAAGTATGGATGTGTACATTGCTAAACTGAGAAAATACTTGAAAGACGATCCGAAAATTGAAATCGTGAATATTCACGGAAACGGCTTCAGATTAGTAGTTCAGGACTAACGAGTGAAGATTTACGAGGCTGAATTTTTTATCCGGTAAACCCCGTGGTATCGCAGGCCGCCCATCGAAGCACTAATATTGAATTTGCCGTTTGTATCTCTGAGTATCAGCGATATTTTCTGAATTAAGTTGATCTCCGGCAGGATCAATCGAAATAAACTGGCTGACTCCGGAAGAGCTAAACAGAACCGCCGAAAAGGTCGGGAGCTTTTCCGGAGTTCGTATTTCTGCCGAGATGATGATAAGCTTTGGCGGTTGCTTCACGTCCTCTTGGTGTACGCTGGAGAAACCCTTCCTGTATCAGGAATGGCTCGTAAACTTCTTCCAGTGTCCCCGGCTCTTCACCTACTGCAGTTGCAATTGTTGTTAAGCCTACTGGTCCGCCTTTGAACTTATCGATAATAGCCAGAAGAATACGGTTATCCATTTCATCAAGTCCGTGTTCGTCTACATTCAATGCTTTCAGCGCATGTTGTGCGATGCCCAGATCAATGGATCCGTTGCCCAGCACTTGCGCAAAATCACGCACGCGTCGCAATAATCCGTTAGCTATACGTGGTGTACCACGGCTCCTTCCGGCTATCTCTTTTGCCGCATCTGAAGTGATTTTTGTATTTAATATACTGGCAGAACGTAGTATAATCTTCTGCAGAGTTTCTGCATTGTAATATTCTAAACGCGACTTAATTCCGAATCGGGATAAAAGTGGTGCAGTAAGTAAGCCGCTGCGCGTTGTAGCACCAATCAGAGTAAATGGATGCAAAGATAGCTGGATACTGCGGGCGGTTGGACCCGACTCGATCATGATATCAATTTTATAATCTTCCATCGCCGAATAGAGATGCTCCTCTACAACCGTGCTTAAACGGTGTATTTCGTCGATGAAAAGAATATCATTTGGAGCCAGATTAGTCAATAAGCCTGCAAGATCTCCGGGTTTTTCAATAACCGGCCCGGATGTTTCGCGGATAGCCACCCCCATTTCCATGGCAACAATACGACTCAATGTAGTTTTACCCAGGCCGGGAGGGCCGTGAAAGAGGATATGATCCAAAGCTTCGCCACGCATTTTTGCTGCTTTGATAAAAATGCGCAGGTTGTCGATCAGTTGTTGCTGCCCCGAAAATTCCTCCAATTCGCGCGGTCGGATGCTATTCTCGAACTCCCTGTCCTGCGCACTTAAGCCAGACCGCTCATTATTTAGATTTGGATTCACCATGGAGGCAGATTTATTAATTAAAATATGCGTTGAACTTCAATCGTACTCGGTAATCATTTGAATCTGTTATTGGGAGATTCAGTATGACAAAAGATTACTTAATCACCACATTTATCATTCTTCCTTTCACATACACAATTCGTGCAGGTTGTTTTCCTTCCAGCCATTTCTGAACTACTTCATTCTGTAATACCTGTGCTTCAACCTCTTCCTGACTTGCATCCAAAGGAAGCATCATAGTGGTCCGTAATTTTCCGTTCACTGATACGGGATATTCTTTGTTTGTCTCCACCAGATATTTTTCTTCCACCACCGGATATTCCGCATCGAGAATACTTCCTTCATTTCCCAGCTGATGCCAGAGTTCTTCAGCAATATGAGGAGCGTAGGGAGATAATACGATCAGCAGTTTCTCCAGCACCGCCTTTTTATGACATTTCAGTTCCTGTAATTCGTTAACTGCTATCATAAATGTGCTGACAGCAGTATTGAAAGAAAATTTCTCCGTGTCTTCTTCTATTTTTTTGATGGCTTTGTAAATAGCTTTCCATTCGGCATCCGAAGGAGCTTCATCAGTTACCAGCCACCCTTTCTCTTCATCTGAAAAAAGACGACATAGTTTTTTGACGAAGCGATGTACTCCTTCAATTCCTTTAGTATCCCAGGGTTTACTCACTTCAACCGGACCAAGAAACATTTCATACATACGGAAAGTATCTGCGCCATATTTTTCAACGAGGTCGTCAGGGTTGACCGTGTTGAACTTCGATTTCGACATTTTTTCGACTTCAGCTCCGCATATATATTTTCCGTTCTCCAGCTCAAACTCCGCGTTAGCATATTCTCCGTTACGCCATTTCCGGAAAAGTTCGATATTCAATTCATACCCATCCACCATATTTACATCAACATGAAGTTTATCCACATCATCGGTTGTGTATGGCTGGTTATGCGGTTGTGCATTGGTGTTAGCAGAGTCTTTTGAAGTTCCTGTTTCTTTTATCAGCCCGACAGAAACGAATTTTTGTGTACCCCTCAATCTGTAAACAAATCGACTGCTTCCCTGAATCATTCCCTGATTAATCAGTTTCCTGAATGGTTCATCAAAACCGATATACCCAAGGTCATAGAGAACTTTAGTCCACATGCGGCTATAAAGCAAATGCCCTACCGCATGTTCTGTTCCTCCAACGTATACATCAACCTGCTGCCAGTAATCGCTGGCAGCCCGGCTGCAAAATTCTTTATCGTTATGCGGGTCCATATAGCGGAGGAAATACCAGCTTGATCCGGCATATCCGGGCATGGTGTTTGTTTCCAGTCCGCGTTCCACCCAGCTGCGAATATTTGCGAGCGGGCCCTCACCTTCGGGTCCGGGAGAATAGCTGTCTACATGCGGCAGTTCCAGTGGCAGTTCGTCTTCACTTAGAGGAACTGCTACGGGTCCTTCCCATTTAATCGGGAAAGGTTCACCCCAGTAACGCTGACGGCTAAACGCAGCATCGCGTATCCGGTAATTGGTTTTGCGCCTGCCTATGCCCATTTCTTCCAGCTTACTGATCACCACTTCCACTGCATCGCGCATTACCATTCCGTTGAGGAAGTCGCTGTTAGTGAGTTTTGCTTCCTTGGTAGGATTGGCTTCTTCACTGTTAAAAGCGTCCCCGATAATATTGGTAACCGGAATATTGAAATGACGGGCGAATTTAAAATCGCGTTCATCTCCGCATGGAACGGCCATGATAGCGCCGGTACCATATCCGGCTAATACATATTCGGAAATCCACACTGGAATTTTTCTTCCGTTAAACGGATTAATAGCATAAGCTCCGGTAAAGCATCCGCTTATTTTTTTCTCGGCCTGCCTTTCCCTTTCGCTTCTGCTTTTTACGTATTCAATATAGGATTCAACCGCTTGCTTCTGGTCTTCTGATGTAATACTCAGAACTTTATCGTGCTCGGGAGCCAGCACCATAAAGTCTACGCCAAAAATGGTGTCTGGACGGGTGGTATAGCAGGTGATAGTTTCACCGGTTTCGGTTCGAAAATCAATTTCAGCCCCATAGCTTTTGCCGATCCAGTTCGTTTGCATTTCTTTCATGGCATCGCTGAACTCCAGGTGATTCAGACTTTCTAAAAGGCGGTCGGCGTATTCGGTAATCCGCAGATACCATTGACGAAGTTTTTTCTTGACTACAGGAAATCCACCTCTTTCACTTACGCCGTTCACCACTTCGTCGTTTGCCAGCACAGTTCCCAGAGCTTCACACCAGTTTACTTC
>DATCKB010000077.1:0-2177 GCA_036562505.1 Parasegetibacter sp.
CCATTAGACGCCGGCCGGCAACAATCCCTAATAAAAAATTTATCCAAAAGCCCGTGAGGCTCCTGGTCGGCCATGATAACAACAATCATGTAACTTTTCGGCAATCATGTTGCTATCTTGCTCGGTTACATATAAAATTAAAGCAGTTCGCATGAAACAAAACCGAAATTAGAATGTAAAATTAGTAGAAGCATGGCGAGTTGGAATGTAAAGCAGAAACGTAAATAGGCTCAGGCCAATACGGCAAGCTTGATGTGGTGCAAAAGGAGAAAAGCGGCAGTGGAAGCATTAGGTCTCATAAATTTGATTATTTCGGTTGTATTCTTTATCTGTTTTTCATATCAGATAGTATACTTTATGGTTCCGTTTTTTAAGAAGGGCAAGCCGCATAAGCCCCCTGTATTGCATAGGTATGCGGTGCTTATTCCGGCACGCAATGAAGAGACGGTCATCGTACCGCTCATTGAAAGCATTAAGAATCAAAATTACCCATCGGAGCTGGTTACAATCTTTGTTGTGGCGGATAACTGCACCGATTCCACAGCCGAGCTTGCAAGAAATTCAGGCGCGGTCGTGTTTGAAAGATTTAATCGGCAGAAGATAGGCAAGGGATACGCGTTGGACTATCTTATCCGTAAAATTCACCAGTCTTATCCACGGGATGCCTTTGACGGCTACTTCGTCTTTGACGCGGATAATTTGCTGGATGAAAACTATATTGCAGAAATGAATCAGATCTTCTCTGATGGCTATAAGATTATCACAAGCTATCGCAACTCTAAAAATTATGGTGACAATTGGATTTCAGCAGGGTATTCCCTCTGGTTATTAGAAGAGTCAAAGTATTTTAATCATGCCCGTATGTTGCTGAATACGAGTTGTTCCGTATCAGGAACAGGCTTTTTATTCAGTCGCGAGATTCTGGAGAAAACGGGAGGCTGGAAGTTCTTTTTGCTGACAGAAGATTTTGAGTTTACGGTGCATCATGTGATTGAAGGAGAGAAAATCGGCTACTGCAGCACTGCCGTTTTTTACGACGAACAGCCTGTAAAATTCAGTCAGGCTTGCAGGCAACGCATGCGTTGGGCGAAGGGATACCTGCAGGTGACCAAAAAGTATGGCATGGAATTGCTGAAGAGGATATTTAAGGGAAGCTTTGCCTGCTTTGATATCGGAATGGCTACAATTCTCGCTGTTGCTTTGACCATATTGGGAATTACCATTAATCTGCCGGTTGCCATTGCCGGGTTCTGTTCCGGAGATAATCTGATGATGACATTAAAGTCTGTTTTGCAACCTTTGGTTAACGCCTATCTGATGTTTGCTGCCATCGGCGCTGTTACAACCATCACCGAATGGAAGCGGATCCATACTTCTGCATTGAAAAAAATTCTGTACATATTTACGTTCCCCCTGTTCATGCTGACCGCTGTCCCCATATCGTTCATAGCGCTGTTTAAAAAGGTGGAGTGGCAGCCCATATACCATAACAAGGGAATAACCTTCCAGGAAATCAGGGATGCGGACAAGAAATTATTGAAACGGATAGCGAGTTGATGAAATTCAGCTGCCTTTAGAGTGCCATAGCAGATACCTGTTGCACATAAAAAAAGAACCTCATCCAACTTTCGGATGAGGCCATCAAAATGAATCTGGTTGAGGGAAGAGTTTTCAATGGACAACTGGTGTATTCTGCAGATCTCAGTCCGGAGTTTCTGCAGGTAAAAATTCGGTATTTTCAGTGATATTTCAACTTACTTTTGGCCATTTGCAGCATTCATAAAGCGCCGCTGGTAGGAAATGACCTGGTTGGTGGATGTGAAACGTGCCAGATAATTCGGCTCGGTCGTAATGACAACTTTCTTGTTCATGTCGATGAATTCAGGCTCAGCAAGCAGTTTGTCAATATCAGGGTAATTATACTCGCCCTCCATGGAACAGACAATAAGTCTTGTATCGGGCAAGTTGCAATTTCTCAGAAGCCTCAGATTATGACGCATTCCGTCAAGTCCGTCAGATCCCTCTGAATCTTCAAAATGCCTGTATGTAAGAATATCCTTGCCAAACCTGTAGACCTGGCTCAGGTCTTTACCCCTGTCTGCAACGGTGAAGTAATCGTTCTTGACAAAGTATTCTCTCAGTTCTTCGAGCATGGAGATATCACCCGTCTGCTCATA
>DATCKB010000080.1:0-2810 GCA_036562505.1 Parasegetibacter sp.
GCATTACTCCATCAGAATCAGAAAAACCCAACCCAGCATCGAGCAACACAATATCTTCGCTGGTGATTAGGAGAAAGGGTTGAATTTCCACGAGTAAACTTCCACCCGGACGATCCTGAATGTCATCACTTTCCTTATTAAAAGGAACGAATTTTTTCGTTTGATCTATACTGAAAGCTCCTTCAGAAAGAGGAATGATTTTCATAAATTGATTTTTTTACCTCGGATCAGGTATCACCTTTATTCCGGATTTTCACTAATTCTGCACTGCTACAATACTTTGATCATCAATAACTATCGTAACACCATTTGCCGGTCTGCATCCAGTCGAACCATAATAAACAACAGAATAGAAAAACTCAGTAATGAAGTTCCTCCATAACTAACAAATGGTAAAGGTATTCCGATAACCGGTGCCAATCCAATCGTCATACATATATTAATAGCAATATGGGCAAACAACACGCTAGCTACCCCATAAGCATATACGCGGGAAAATGTACTTCTTTGTCGTTCCGCAATTCGCACAATCCGCAATAGCAAAATGGTATACAGACTAAGAAATATAAAACTCCCTACAAAACCAAATCCTTCACCAATAGTACAGAAGATAAAATCTGTACGCTGTTCAGGCACAAAATCATACCGGGTCTGAGTTCCCTTCAGATAACCTTTACCCAGCCAACCGCCTGAACCAATCGCAATTTTCGACTGGCGAACATTATAGTTTTCTTCTGGCTTTTTCTTTGCATTCAGGGTAGCAGCCACTTCTTCAGGTGTGTTTGCTGCATATGGATTTTCCCTTCCCACCAGATTGAAGATTCTTTCTACCTGGTGCTTTTGAAAAACTTTTGTGAACAAAAAAGGTACACCGAATCGCTGAATACCCACTGCTATAAGCCAAACTGCGATAATTGAAAACAGAATCGATTTTTTTCTTTTTATCTGCCTTCTCATAATATAAACAGTAAGCAGGGCAATAGCTGTAAGAGCAATAGCCAGTTTATTGGGTTCTATCAGCAATGTAGCAACCACCAGAACTGCCAGCGAGAAGCCGATAACCAGTACCGAAACAGGAAGGCCTTCGCGATACATAACGATGAAAAACGAAAAATAAACCAAAGCGAGTCCGGTTTCCTTTTGCATGATAGAAAGAATCGCAGGCAGGAGCACTATCCCTGCAGCTATTAACTGGGACTTCAGTTTGGTAAAATCGGTGGTGATTTGACTGAGATACTTTGCCAATGCCAGATTCGCAAATACTTTACAAAGCTCCGCTGGTTGCAGTTGGAATGTCCCGAATCGGATAATCGATTCAGTTCCTTTTACTTCTGTGTGAAAGGGGAACACAAGCAAAAGCAAAAAAATTCCGAATGCATAAAACAAATTCGCCGTAGCCGTGAAGAATTTGCTATCAGTCAGCAAAATAAATGTTCCTGCTACCAGAGATAGTCCAAAGAATAAAGTCTGTTTACTATAATCTGATTTCAATGATAAAAACCCATTGATGATATCTTCATTATCGCGGTATTCATTGGCGAAAATGCATAAAATGCCCACTACCACCAGGACTACATAAATCCAGATGACCAGCCAGTCTACACCTTTTGAAATTCCCGCATTATTCTGGTTCATGAGATATCATCATTATCTGGTTTCCGAAAAGCCCGATACCATAGCGCCCGAGACTGTATAAAATCATTTTCAGGTTTTATAAAAGCCTGCAGTCGGTTATTGTCTAACTCGGTTCTCTGATTTTGTTTTGGCGAATTAGGCTTGAGATTATACTTCTCTAAAAACTTTTTAATAAACGTGCTATCCTGATAAGCTTTATACCAGTCATAGGCCTGAGTAGAATCTGCTTTGAACTGCAGGCGTTTCAGGTGAGGAGGTAACAAGTTTGCGGCAGCTACTTCCTCCATCTTTTTAATTTTTTCAGGGCGGAGGGTGTCATTCAGATATTTTTCCATCAGGATAGCTGCGATAGGCCCGCCCCAGGTTCCACCATAGCCTGCGTTTTCCACAACAACTGCTATCGCGATCTTCGGATTTTCTCTGGGCGCGAAGCATACGAACACCGCATTATCTTTTAATTCGATAGTTCTTCCATCCAGATAAATTTTGTTTTGAGCAGTTCCGGTTTTTGCGCAAATATTTATACCGGGAATCTGAACGGATCGGGCTGTACCGCTAATGGTTACCTCCTGCATACCATCCATTACGGCTTCGTAAGTAGCATCAGAAACCCCTTCAAGTACCCTGTGTTTAATACGGTAGGGGTTCAGTATAGTATCTTTTTCTGTTTCGTTTTCAATTCGCTCAACAATATGGGGAGTATAATAATATCCTTTGTTTGCAATTATGCACATGGCGTTAGCCAACTGAATCGGTGTAGCAGTCATTTTATCCTGACCAATTCCAAGAGTAAGGTTAGTGCAGGAATTCCATGATCCCCGGTAATCTCTGTTATAAACTGCAGTATCCGGAATATTTCCCCTGTCTTCACTCGGAAGATCTACTCCTGTCCGTTGCCCGAACAACATTGACGTCATGTAATCATGCCAGACGGCATATCCATTTTTCACGTTTCCATAACGTGGATTATCTACCGTCATTCTGTAAATATGGGCAAAATAGGAGTTGCAGGAGTTTGCGATAGCCAGACTAAGGTTAGCAGCGTGGCCCACATTGCTGTGCGTACACCCCGGCTTACCGTGTCCGCAGGCATAATATCGTCCCGAGCACGGATAGCCGAAATTAGGTGTAATCACTCCTTCATCCAGTGCTATCAGTGCTCCTATTGGCTTAAA
>DATCKB010000084.1:0-2347 GCA_036562505.1 Parasegetibacter sp.
CTATACCTCATCCGTTTAAAAAGTTCAGTTTTGCGGCTATTCCTGATTTTCAGTTCGGAGGTATGGAACATCCGGGAGCTATCTGGTACAACGCGAACATATTGTTCCTGGATAGTAGTGCCACAAGAACTCAGCTGATCAGAAGGGCAAATCTGATCGCCCACGAAACTTCACACATGTGGTTTGGTGACCTGGTGACTATGCGCTGGTTTGATGACGTCTGGATGAAAGAAGTGTTTGCGAATTTTATGGCTGATAAAATTGTAGGAATTATTCTTCCCGACGATAACATTGATATCAAGTTTGTAGTCGATCATTTTCCTTTATCGTACAGCATCGATCGTACAAAAGGTGCAAATCCAATCAGGCAGGAACTTGAAAATCTGCAGGAAGCAGGCACTTTGTACGGACATATCATTTACCACAAGGCACCGATAATGATGCTTCAGCTGGAGCGACTGATCGGAGAACAGGCATTGCAGTCCGGATTACAGGAATATTTGAAAACCTACTCATTTGATAATGCGTCATGGCCGGATCTTATTACTATTCTTGATACCAATACACCGGAAGATTTACAGTCCTGGAACGATAACTGGGTGAACAAAGCAGGTCGTCCTACATACACCAGAATGATAACTGATCCCAAGGGCGATAATTATGGGTTGTTTGATGTAGATACAACAAAGATCGCTGAGTTGTATAAAATCACTGATCCGGTATTGCGGGCTTTCCAGTACATAAACCTTTACGAAAACATGCTGGAAGGAAGATTTATCGATCCCAATACCTTTGTTACAGTTACGCTGACCGCACTTGATTATGAAAAGGAAGAGTTATTGATACAGCAATTGCTCAGCCAATTGGGGGTAGCCTACTGGAATTTCATTTCAGCAGATCAGCGGGCAGCCAGGGCTGGCGAACTGGAATCCAAATTATGGACCCTGATGGAGCAGGCTAATAAAAATAATCTTAAGAAGATGTTTTTTAAATCCTATACCGGTATCGCACAAAGTGATGCAGCTACAACAAAGATTTATTCATTATGGAAAAATAAAACAGCTCCGTCAGGAGTAAATCTGACCGATGACGAATATGCTGACCTTGCAACATGGCTGGCTATCAGAAACCATCCTCAGTCCCGCGAAATCTTAAACGAGCAGTTGACACGCATAGATAATACCGACAAAAAGCAACGCTGGGAATTCTGGATGCCTGCTCTTTCTCCTGACGAAAAGGAAAGAGATGCTTTTTTTGAATCATTGAAAAATGCGAATAACCGGAGAAAAGAATCCTGGGTGAATACAGCACTGTCTTATTTACATCATCCGCTTCGGCGTGAATCTGCAGAAAAGTATATCAGACCTTCATTGGAGTTACTACCTGAGATTCAGAAAACCGGAGATATATTTTTCCCTCAGAACTGGTTACAAGCTATTTTGACTTATCACAACAGTGAAAATGCTGCGCAGACTGTACAACAGTTTATCGATGAGAATCCTGATTTCAGTAAACGACTACTGAATAAATTGTTGCAGGGTGCCGATATGTTATTCAGAGCGAATCGTAAATCAACAAATTAATATTTTCCGCTGAGGAGTGTGCCGCCTATAGGAATTTTTGTGTCCAGATTTAATTTCTTCAGCATCTCATAAGTGGTGCAGATGGCTGCAGTTGTTACGGGAATCCCGGTTTCCTGTTCTATCCTGTCTACAGCTTCAAGCGAAGGCATCTGAACGCAGGCTGAGGCGACAATGGTGTCGACCCCCTCAAGATTCAGCCGTTTATAGATATCGAGCAGGTTCATGGGGTCTTGTGCGGCAACCTCCAGATTATCCGGAATTTCAAGGGCTATCGAATCAACCACTTCAAAACCCTGATGAGTGATATAATCCACCACCAAATCAGTCAGCGGTCTCATATAAGGAGTGATAAGAGCCAGTTTTCTGGAACCCATAACTTTCAGACCATTAATCATGGCACCTGCACTTGTGACTATCGGTGTCGGACAACCGTTTTTTACTGTCTCCTTATGCAGGTTGGCTTCTGAAACACAGTGGTAACCCCGTCCCATACTCATGATGGCTACAAGGCATGCATATCCCATTACGTCAACCCGGGCATCAGATAATTCGATGGCGCATTTAACGGATGCTGCATCCATTGCTTCCAGTTCCTCCTTGGTTACTTTTTTCATCCGCATACGACTCGAATGAAAAGTAAACCGTTCAGGAAAAATAGTTTCCCGCGCTCTGAACAAGGCGGGAATTTCTGTTTCCATCGTGACATTAGATGATGGTACAATCTGGCCTATTCTGTATTTCATGTTTTCAAAATTCAAAATTCA
>DATCKB010000087.1:0-9557 GCA_036562505.1 Parasegetibacter sp.
CAATAAGTGAGTCTGATTTCAGGCGGTACTCAATTAAATCTTTTATCGATACGATTTTAAGATCAAATTTCTCTGCAATTTTTTCCAGTTCCGGCAGTCTGGCCATTGTACCGTCGTCATTCATAATTTCTACTAGTACACCGGCGGGTTCGAATCCGGCGAGCCGCGCCAGATCAATGGTTGCTTCTGTATGACCGGTTCTTCTGAGAACCCCACCCTTTTTGGCGCGGAGCGGAAAAATATGACCAGGTCTTCCCAGTTGAGATGGATGAGTAGCGGGGTCGATCAGCGCCTGGATGGTTTTTGCTCGGTCCTGAGCCGAAATCCCTGTAGTACAGCCGTTGCCTAATAAATCTACAGATACCGTAAACGCAGTTTCGTGCAGCGAAGTATTGGTATTTACCATTAATTCAAGTCCGAGTTCAGCACATCTCTCTTCAGTTAATGCCGCACAAATCAGGCCTCTGCCGTGCTTACTCATGAAATTAATAACCTCGGGGGTTGCATGCCGCGCGGCTATAACAAAATCACCCTCATTTTCTCTGTCTTCGTCATCCACCACAATGACCATCTTACCCTGGCGAATATCCTCTATTGCGCTCTCTACACTATGTAACATTATTATTTCCGTTAATGAATAATATGCAAATTTACGCTTAAAGGCCGAATATATCCCAATCTCTCCTTACATTCACATTGTCACATTCTACCTGAAAAATGGCAAATATGAACTTTAAGCATTTCACCCTCGGTGTGGAAGAAGAATATATGGTTCTTGACCCGGAAACCCGGGAATTGCGGAGCCATGAACAGAAAATCGTTACTGAGGGCGAAAAACTGATGAAGGAAAAGGTCAAGGCCGAAATGCATCAGGCTGTTGTGGAAGTTGGTACGGATGTATGCCTGGATATAGAAGCAGCATACAATGATGTAAGTTATCTCCGCAAAACTATTTCGGATATCGCTGGAAGCCTCGGATTCCGGGTTGCCGCCGCCGGCACTCACCCTTTCAGTCACTGGGAAAGACAGTTGATAACCGACCACGACAGATACCGGAATATTGTGAATGAAATGCAGGAGGCGGCAAGAAGTAATCTGATATTCGGCCTGCATGTTCACGTGGGGATGCTATCCCGCGAAATGGCCATACATATTGCTAATTCTGCCCGCTATTTTCTCCCCCACGTATTCGCGCTGAGCACCAATTCGCCGTTCTGGGAAGGCCGGCTTACCGGATACAAATCTTTTCGCACCAAAGTATTCGATAAATTCCCCCGCACAGGAATACCTGATTTATTCGAAAGCATAGAAGAATACGACAATTACGTAAAACTTCTTGTAAAGACTAACTGCATTGATAATGAAAAGAAAATATGGTGGGATATCCGCGTCCATCCTTCTTACAATACCGTTGAATTTCGTATCTGTGACGTATGCTTAAAGGTGAAGGAAACAATCGCAATCGCCGCATTGTTTCAGGCTATCTGCGCCAAACTGTATAAACTTAAACTTGATAATCTCAACTTTATAACATACAAACGGTCATTAATAAACGAAAACAAATGGCGTGCAAGCCGTTATGGCATTGAAGGAAAACTCATCGATTTCGGAAAAGAAGCTGAAGTTAAAACCACTGACCTGATACATGAACTAATGAACTTTGTAGATGATGTAGTTGACCACCTTGGCAGCAGAGAAGCCATATCCTATATCCCGGTGATAATGGAAAAGGGTACCGGTGCAGACCGCCAGCTTCAGACATATAACGCTTCCGGAAAAAATCTGATTGCAGTTGTAGATTATGTGCAGCAACAGTTTCTGAGTGATATTCCCTAATAAACTTCAATCGTATATGTTCTTCCCCGAAAAACCGGGCATAAAAAATGAATAAATTTGTTTAATGCCTGATACAAAAAGATATATACGGATCGCTTTACTTGATCTTTATGCGGGAGAACCCAATGAGGGAATGAGATGCTTGCGGCAAATCATGGCCACATACAGTGAACAGCATCAACTTTCTGTTGAGATAAAAGAATTTGAATGCAGACTGGCGGAAGAAATTCCTGACTTATCGTTCGATATTTACATTTCAAGCGGAGGTCCCGGCGACCCGACGGGGAATGACGCCTCTCATTGGGAAGAAAAATACTTCAACTGGATATCAGAAGTATTGAAATGGAATACAGATCCCTGTAATAAGGAAAAGAAACATGTATTCTTTATTTGTCATTCCTTCCAGATGGCCTGTCGTTTTTTCAATGTAGCTATAATCAGTAAACGAAAATCTCCTGCTTTCGGCGTTTTTCCTGTGCACCGGCTTGACGACGGACAAAATGATCAGATTTTCAAGCATCTGCATGATCCGTTTTTTGTTGTGGACAGCCGAGAATATCAGGTCTTACAGCCTAACTACAATGAACTGGAAAAATTAAACGGAAGAATACTGGCCATCGAAAAAGAAAGACCTCATGTTCCGTTAGAGCGGGCTGTTATGGCCATGCGATTTAACCAATACATGGTGGGAACTCAGTTTCACCCGGAAGCGGATGCAGTAGGTATGGCACGATACCTGCAGAGTGCAGAAAAAAAACGGATGGTGATTGAAAATTACGGTATCGAAAAATGGAAGGATATGTTGCTGCACCTGAATGATCCCGACAAAATTCTATGGACCTATAAACATATCATCCCTAACTTTCTGGATGAGGCAAGAGGAATATAAAAGAATCCGGAAAACGGGTATATCTCAACCCATCTTCCGGACATAATGATCCGCCTTCTGCTATTTTCCTAATACACCGAAGAAATAGTCATTGGTTGCATTGAGCCGGTAGAATCCTGCAAGCAATGCTGTTGATCCGGGCGTAAGATTGCTAGCCCAGTCAATTTTGAATTGATTATTCTCGAGGTAGTTGGTTAAGGCTACTATGCCTGGTCCGGCAGTATTCGCGTTATTATTCCGCGATACGAACGTAAAGTCTACAACGTCACTTCCCGTCCAGGTTACACTATAATTGAAATCAGCATTGAACACCGTACCCGCGGTGTTACGATAGTTTAACCGCATGGTCATTTCAGTGGGTGATGTGAATGTGATGATAAAGTAGTTGAACGTTCTGCCGCTTAGTGCATTCAATCCTGCGACAGCGGCATTATAAACATCCATAAATGCCGGAGGCAGGCCGGTTAATGTGGGAACGTTCACGGTAATATTAGTAAATTCCTTACCGGGGCCAAACCGGAAATACACAGGAATAATCGGTACTGGTGAATTCAATACATCATAGCGGGTATTGTTCACCATTACATAATACCGCTTCTGAACATCATCCCAAAGAAATTCTTTAATTACATTGTTGCCATACACCAGAGGTTCTTTCAGAGTTATACCTTTCAGTGTGAAGGCAAATGCTGAGGAAATACTCTCCACCTCATCGGTATTTGTTACCCAGGTAAGCGATAATGTTTTTCCTGCCATCGAAAACTGGAGTTTCTTTCCATCTGAAAAAGAGATATATAAATTTTCGTTGTTCTTCAGAAAATTATCATTCTCTTCCATCATAGTCTTCAATGCGCCTGCCTTGATTTTGTCCGACTCTTCTTTGGTGGCTTTAACAAGCGTCATGGTACTTCCGTTATACAGCCCTTTCATTTTAACAGAGTCGTTCTTTACTTCGGCGAAATAAAACTCAAAGTCTGATTGCAGCCCAACTCCTGTAGTTCCTCCGCTAATGTCGCCATCAGGATCAGCGGGCAGATGCAGATACGAATAAGTGTCGAAAATCAAAGTGGGGCGCTGCAGAGCTTTTAATCTCCATGTACCTCCACCGGATGTACTGGCGGTGTTTTCGTCAAAATCGGAAAACATCACCACACCATTATCAGGTTTAAACTGAATATGATACATGAAGCCTTCGCCGCCGTTGGGAAAAAGGATTGCGTTCCATCCGTTTTCAGCGCTGATCAGCATTTCGCGATATTCTCCAAGCTGGGCAATCAGCCTTTTATCCGGATCCTCAAAAATAGGATCATTGTCTTTGCGGCACGACACCAGAAGTGTTGCCGTCATTGCGATATATAGAATATTTTTTAACATTCTTCCTGGTTTAATTGTAAACAATTAGTTGCCTAATTCTCCAAAGAAATAGTCATCAGCGTTTCCTACCCTGTAGAATCCTCCGAGAACCGGTGGTGAGGAAGCAGGTACCCCACCCGGCCAGTCGAGTTGAAACTGCCCCTGCAAGTAACCCTGCGTCAGGCTGGTAACGTATGGCTCAATAGTTCTGGCATTATTGTTTACCGTAACGGCTTCGGCAGGAGGACCTACATAGGTCAGAGTCACTACCCCGTCGTTGGAAATGCTCATATCATAAGCGAAATCCGCATTAAACACAGAAGTGAGATTTGACGGGTTTCTGTACTGAATACGTAGGCGAAGTTTATCGGGAGCATCAAAATAAAAAGTAAGAAATTCGATAAACCTTCCCGCATTTCCTAAAGTTCCCAGTTGCAGGCTACCTGCTTTGTAAGCATCCAGAAACGTACGCGACAATCCACTTAACACCAGTGTATCTACTTTTACTGTACTGTAAATCTTTCCGGATCCCAGCTGGGAATGTAGAGGTGGCGGAGGTGGGGGTGGAACAATCGCATCCAGTGCAGCCTGGCAACGATCCATCATGCTGAAAATATCAATGTTCCAAACCTGTTTAAAATAGCTGACAATAATATCCTGTTTTGCACGAATTGCTGCTTTTGCCTCCGCAGAAGCAATACTGCTCACTATTGCCTCGTACCCTACCCTTCCTTCAGTAATCATGATCGACGTCATTTCAACGAAGTCTTCATTCGGAGAAGCTTTTGCATAGTTGGTAATAAAACCTTCTTCACGGGCTTCCGCAACTGAAGTCTGGTTCCAGGTGCCGATATATCCGCTCTTGGTAATAGATTGGTAGTCCACATAAGGGAAATTTATGGTCTGATGCAGAATATGAGCAAACTCATGGTGAATGGTTTTAAGTACGCGTTTAACTTTTTCGCGGTCTGTTAAACTGAACGCATTCACATCAAACAGACGAACGGTACTTCCTCCTTCGGCTTCACCCAGTGTTACTGTGCTTCCGTTATACCTTAAACTACCTACAAGCTGATATTCTTTCGGACCATATTTCTTTACAAAAGTCTCGCTTACCTCAGCCGCATACAGGTCAATCCAGGCTTGTTTTACCACGGTCATGATTGCGCGGACCTTCGCAGTATCCGGTGGAACAAGTGTATATTGAACACCATATTCTGTCGCATCCCACCTGTACTTTATGTTCATATTGTAAGTACTGGTAAAATTTGTTTTCAGCCATTGATCAAGCGGAGTTGTTTCCCATGTATCACCCTCCAGTCCGAGTATGGGCTTGCTGAGATCTTCCGATTTTTTGCACGATGCAAAAACCAGAATCATTAATGTTATATATGATAGAATCTTTCGCATAAAATTCATTTTTGTTATCTGGGATTAGAACCAATAATTTTAGCAGCTTCCTGCGGAATCTGCAGAATTCGTCTGGGATCACCAGGTTCCAGCGTTTGTGAACTTCCATCAACATGGGTATGGGTAACCGGTATATCGTGACGCAGAATATCAAACCACCTCATTCCTTCGTGCACAAATTCCGCCCGTTTCAGATCGAGAACCGCTTTAACTATTGCAGCCGCTGTATCAGAAGTATTATAGAATTCTGCTGCTTTCACTTTTGTTAGTGAATGGGTTGCTGCACTGTATCCTTTGATTCTGGCACTGAGAAATATATTAACATCATTTATTGCATTATTCAGTTCTCCTTTTGAAGCATAAGCTTCAGCCCGGTTAAATAATAATTCTTCAGTGGTAAATAAAGGAACCATTGTATAAGCCGTACCGGTAGTAGCATTAATGCTGGTTCTTACAAAATGTTCCGAGAATTTCCTCACGTAATAAATTCCGCGGAAACTGGTCTGATACCAGGTTTTATAAGCAAACACCAGGTTGGGTCCGGCCGGACTAGGATAACCGTTAAAAGTGATTCTTTTGATCAGATTTTCAGAAGTATTGTATCTCCATCTGTAGAAATAACGCCCTACTCTTGAAACGGTTGAAGCCAGCAACAAGTTAGCGTTCTCAGATGTTTTAACATAGTTCAATCCCAGTTCTGTTGATGAATAGTCCTGATAAGTGGTCAGCCATGGACGCATATTCTGTATCCAGTTTCCTGACGGGAATGCTTCAGTAGCATATTGAATTACCTTATCATACTCTCTCTTGAACAGGTAGAATCTTGCTGCAAAGGCCCTCGCTGCATTTCTGTTGAAATGGAATCTTGGAACCTTATACTTGCTGTCATCAATTAGCGGCAAACCCTCCTGAAGATCTTTTTCAATCTTCTCATAAACATACTTGACGGTATTTCTGTCGTATTGCTTGAATACAACTACTTCCGGTTCCAGCACATAAGGAATGCCCGGATCCGAATCTGCGGTTGCGGGATTATATGTTTTTGCAAACAGGGTCACCAGCATAAAGTGTGCGTAAGCACGACATACCAGAGCTTCTCCTTTCTGAGCCCGGTAAGCTTCAGGGTTTGGTGCGTTCTCAATAGCATCAAGAGCCTGGTTGGCGGCAGCAATCGCACGATAGCAGGAATTCCAGTAATAATCCGGTGAGTCTTGCTGTGTCTCTAAAACATCACGCCAGAAATAAGGCTCTGTATTAAAAGCATCTACCTGTGCGGCCCCGAAGTTATCGGTTGCGTTATCAGACATCGCTTCGTTGAAGCATATATAGTTCCCCTGCGGATAAGCGGTCACCAGCAGTTCTGAGACTTTTGCGGGTGAGTTAAGTTCGGTCCGCTGATCAGGAAGATGTTCCAGAAACTTATTGCAGGATGGCAGCAGCAATATCACCAAAGCTGCTGAAAACAACCGCAGGAAAAGCGAGCTTCTCTTCAGTTTTTTATAATGATTCATATCTCAATATTTTATGTTAGAAACCTAATTTGAGTGTTAAAGTGAACTGGCGCGGCATAGGTAACGCTACACCTCCGCTCTGGAAGAATTCAGGATCCTGACCTTTCAGCAATGGGTCAGCATAAATCAACCAAAGGTTGGTGGCAACAAGACCCAGCGATAAGCTCTTTGCACCAATAGGTTTTAACCAGGTCGGGTTCATTCTGTACTGAAGTGAAGCTGTTTTTAAACGAAGGAAAGATCCGTCAGCCACCCGCACATCAGTAAAGTTGTAGTTACTGTAAGGATACTCACCATCCAGTCGGTTAGCATTTAGCCAATACATGATGGATGGCACATTGGTATAGGCTTCGTCACCCGGGAGAGTCCATCTGTCGAGAAACTCTCTCGGCATAGCATCCAGGTCGCTGTAACGGGTACGGTAAACCGGATTCAATCTGATTTTATTCCCGATCTGATAAGAAAAGAACAGGTTTATTGAAAGGTCTTTGTAGTTGAGAGTATTATTAAATCCTCCGGTAATAGTCGGATCAACCGGACCCTCATACACCAGGTATTGTGTATTCAGACTTTGTACGTAAACGCTTCCGCCGGTTTTACCTTCATCATTAATGAATATAGGAGTACCATATTCCGGATCAAGTCCGAGAAACTTAATAGAATACAATCCCCGAACGGGCGCATTCTCTTTCGGCCCGCCCTCGCTCTGAATCAAATCGAGAATTCTCGGAGTATTCTTCAGATTGATAATTTTGTTCTCGTTATATCCGAACGTGAGGTTTGTAGTGTAGGTCCAGTTTCTGCTTTGAATCAGTCGGGTTCCGAATGTAACTTCCACTCCCTTTGATTTCATATCTGCGTAGTTGGCATTCTTTATAGCCTGACCACCGATACCTGAAGTGCGGATAGAACTGATCAGGTCAAATCCATCGCGCTTATAAACATCAACGGTGACAGTGTATTTTCCGTTGAGTAAACTAAGATCAAATCCGATATTTCCTTCAAACTGCTTTTCCCAGGTAAGTTCTGAATTCTCCAGACTGGAAATCACGATTTGTGATTCGATGTTGGAAAATACCGGTCTTCTTGTTGAGGAGTTGGATAGAACCACAGAGGAGTTGTCGGCAGATCCTATACTTGCTGTCAGTCCGTACGAAGCGCGGAGTTTCAGGTAATCTATCTTTGTAGCATCAGCCATAAACGGCTCCTGGTCTATGTTCCACGCGCCGCTGAGCGTCCAGGTAGGAAGCCACCGTGCGCGGCGCGACTTACCCATTTTGTTGGAACCATCGTACCTGAAGGTTCCGTTAAAAACATATTTCTCGTCGAATGAATAAATCACGTTTGAAAAGAAAGACATGCCTCTGTCGTAATACTCATCCATTCCAAAGTAGTTGAAGTTTCCTTCGAGCATCTGCTTCAGAATTCTGTAGTCGGTAAAAGGAACGCCTCCTTTTTCATACTGATACCCGAATCCGTTGTACCAGGCATTCTGACGGTTGGTATATTTTATTTCCTGTCCTAACAAAACCTGCAGAGAATGCATTGAGTTGATATCTCCCTTCCAGTTGAGTGTATTCCTAACATTGTAGTTCATCAACTGATCTTCGGTTCTGTTATAAAATCCTCCCTCGGGCAGCACCACCACTTTATCTGTGT
Source organism: Parasegetibacter sp. (assembly GCA_036562505.1). Lineage (GTDB taxonomy): Bacteria > Bacteroidota > Bacteroidia > Chitinophagales > Chitinophagaceae > Parasegetibacter. The sequence continues at coordinate 8,659 of DATCKB010000087.1, forward strand.
CGGGATCATCGGGGTCATTATACAGAAAGCGGTTACGACTGTTGATAGTTGCGTCATAATTAGCCCGATATGCGAGTGCCATGTTGGAGTTCTCACGAATCTTATGCTCGCGTCCGGTTTTCACATATCTGATTGCAGCAATGGTGTTGAACTCAAGATTACTCGTAATCTTATATCCTAACTCACCCTGCAATCTCACATCCACCATATTCAGCTGAATAGTATTGTTTGCCAGTTCATTTACGATATTGAACGGAGCAAAGTTTCTGGTAAAGTATTCCAGTTCACCATTTTCCTGATAGGCAGTGAGAGCGCGGCTTGTATTCAGTGCATATGAGAACGGATTGATATCGAAGTCGCGGGTATATACTCCTTCCAGAGTATTGGAGACTCTCGAGTTAGAACCCGGAGCTTTTTGCATCCTCACTGAACCAACCATTGAGAGGCCTGCGGTAAATTTATCAGACAAACGGTAGTTAGCACGAACGTTCGTGGTATACCTTTTTACATCGTCACCAATTGTCCATCCTGCATCCGATAAAAAACTGGAAGAAAAATAATACTGAGCATCAGAAGTACCGGATGAAATACTCAATGAATGTTCCTGAGTGAGAGAGTTTTTGAACAATACATCGAACCAGTTTGTGTTGGCTCTTGCGTATCTGTCGAGAAATGCAGCTCGCGATTCCGGGTCATTACTGAGTTCAAAACGACCTTCAGCTTCATTATAGGTACTGATCAGCCGGTTCATTTTTGCAAACACACCACCGTCTGCCACCCGAAGAATATCCGAAAAATTCAGCCAGCCCTTACGATACATTTCTGAATAAACCGACATCTGATCGGCTGAATTCATCAGGTTGTAATTATCGTAAGAAGGTTTAAGTTTAACGGTATAG
>DATCKB010000089.1:0-2040 GCA_036562505.1 Parasegetibacter sp.
GACCTGAAGGGCTGGAAAAATGAAGTGGCGGCTCTTTACAATGTGAGAGCTATACCACAGAACTGGCTGGTTGATCCAAACGGAAAGATTATAGCTGTTAACCTGAGAGGCAGGCAGCTTGAAGAAAAACTTGCTGACCTCCTCAGGTAAATACTTTGAAAACATAAACCCGAATTAACTATTTAATAAGCCTCGTCCTGCAAAATACCAACTTAACATTCAGAAAGCTGTCTCAATTATGAGGCGGCTTTTTGTTTTGTAAAACCACCGAATACCGGTAAATTCAATCAAAGAATCGGTATTGTATAGCACAATATCTGATTAAAATCAGTCTCTTACTAAAATATATTCAATGAAGCCATTTGATCTTCAGCGTTTGCTTCTGGAAGATCTTCCCTGGCAATTTCTGGGGGAAGTTGTTTTAAGATCGATACTTATTTTCCTGGTTGTTGTTATTTCTCTTCGCGTAATGGGAAAAAGGGGGGTAAGACAGCTTTCGATTTTTGAAATAGTAATAATACTTACGCTGGGCTCGGCCGCGGGCGATATTTCTTTCTACGAAGATGTTCCTTTCCTGCCGGTGTTAGTGGTTTTTATAACTATAATCTCAATCTATAAGCTCGTTACTTATCTGATCGAAAAAAATGAAAAACTGGAAAAACTTCTGGAAGGAGAGCCCTTTATCATTCTGCGGGACGGTATATTCGTCCCGGGTCCTTTTGAAAACGAAAATATTTCCTATGATGAGTTTTTCATGGAATTAAGGCTGAAAGGAGTGGAGCACCTCGGACAATTGCGATTAGCAATTGTGGAGGTAAATGGAGACGTCAGTACATATTTCTATCCGGCAAATGAAACAAAATATGGTTTATCTATTCTGCCGGGAAGCCGGAAAACCGCTACCAGAATAATTCAGTACGATGGGCATTTTTCCTGTTGCCAGTGTGGTTACACTGAAGCTTTAAAATCCGGCGCTGAGAAAATTTGTCCGAATTGTGAAGATTCTGCCTGGGTACCTTCAGTTAACACACCGAAAGTGTAGTACAGTGGAATTACCCGGGATACAGGCTGCAGTGAAAACCGGGTGTCACCTGAACTTTGATTGTGCCGGATAATTCCCGGTATGAAAAACTATCTTTTAAAACACCTGTAATTCATTGTAAACAGTATCCCGTTCTACCGGAATCCGTTTTGCCTGTTTGATAAGCTGAACAAGGTCGTTGGTCGTCATAGAAGGAGATTGTTCCTCCGCACCGGCCATGGAGTAGATTTTAGTGGTATCGTCGATAGTACCATCCAGATCATTCACACCAAAGGACAGCGTCATTTGCGCGTTATGTCTGCCTAACATAGGCCAGTATGCCTTCATATGAGGAAAATTATCGAGGTATATGCGGGCAACCGCATACATCTTCAGATCCTCTATAACAGTACTTTCAGGTACATTGCTCATTTCGTTATTACCATTTCTGAACTTCAATGGTATAAACGTATTGAAACCACCGGTTTTATCCTGCAGTGATCTCAGCCTTTCCATATGATCAATACGGTGGTGATATTTTTCGATATGTCCATATAACATGGTAGCATTACTATGCATACCCAGCTGGTGAGCAGTTTCATGAATCAGCAACCATCCTTCAGCATCTACTTTGTCTGCACAAATCTGCTCTCTGATTTCGGGGTTAAATATCTCGGCACCACCACCAGGAAGTGAATCCAGGCCTGCTTCTTTCAGGTATTCCATTCCTTCTCTTACCGAAACTTTTGCCTTTCTGAACATATAATCCAGTTCTACCGGTGTGAAACCTTTAATATGAAGCGAAGGCCTGTGAGCCTTGATTTTCCTCAGCAAATCAGCGAAGAATTCCAGTGTAAGTTTCGGATGCACACCTCCCACGATATGCACTTCGGTAACCGGCTGATCATCATATTTTCTGACAATATCCAGCATCTGTTCGGTGGTCAGCTCCCATCCTTCCTCACGGTGAGCATACAAACGTGAATAGGAACAGAATTTACAGGAGAACACGCAAATAT
>DATCKB010000092.1:0-2382 GCA_036562505.1 Parasegetibacter sp.
GCGCCATATTTATACCTCCATTACTGAAAGCTCTCGGGGTAGCGGAAGTTAAAGTGCTGCACGAAGAAGTGAACGGAAAATTCGCCCACAATCCCGAGCCGCTTCCGGAAAATCTTTCTGCATTAAGTGCCGAAGTAAAAAGAGGAAACTTTGATTTTGGTATTGCGGTTGACCCCGATGTAGATCGTCTTTGTTTTGTATGTGAAGACGGAAGTATGTTCGGAGAAGAATATACTCTCGTGGCAGTCGCTGATTATGTGCTGGAAAGAAGAAAGGGAAATACAGTTTCGAATATGTCTTCCACCAAAGCTTTGAAAGAAGTTACACTGAAGCATGGCGGAGAGTATTTTCCTTCTGCAGTGGGTGAGGTTAATGTGGTGAAGAAAATGAAGGAAGTGAACGCCGTGATAGGAGGTGAAGGAAACGGTGGAATAATTGTTCCTGATTTCCATTATGGCCGTGACGCCCTGATCGGGATTGGTTTATTTCTTAGTGCACTTGCTCAACATAAGAATGGAATTAAATCGTTCAGAAGCCGCTATCCGGAATATATTATTTCAAAGAACAAGATAGAACTGGAAAACGGAGTAGATGTTCAGCCTATATTCGAAAAGATTAGCAAAAAATATAAAAGTCACCCCATCAACACGGAAGACGGACTGAAGATTGAATTCGATAACGACTGGGTTCATCTGCGTACTTCCAATACAGAGCCGATAATCCGGATCTATGCTGAAAGCTCTTTTGAAACTACAGCAAACAATATCGCATTAAGACTGATGCAGGATATTAAAGAATTCATGTAGGATTAAAAAGTGCTATATTTGTCGCATTTTTAAAAAATATTTAAAACGTGCAAAGAATTTATTTTGATAACGCCGCTACTACACCGCTTGATCCTCAGGTGTTAGAAGCCATGATGCCTTACCTGACCGAGAAATTTGGTAATCCATCTTCGATCTATTCTTACGGAAGAGAAAGCCGCCTGGCCGTTGAGAATGCCCGTAAATCAGTGGCGAAAATTCTGAATGCTCATCCCGCTGAAATATTCTTTACCAGCGGTGGAACAGAAGCGAGCAATACCGCCATCACTGCTGCTGTGCGTGATCTGGGATGTAAGCATATTATCACTTCACCTATTGAGCACCATGCAACTTTACACACTGTAGAACATTTATATCATACCGGTGAAGCTGCGCTGAGCTACGTAAAACTGTTGCCTAACGGGCATATTGATATGGAAGACCTGGAGCGTATTCTTGCTGAAAGCGAGGAGAAATGCTTGGTTACCCTGATGCATGCTAACAACGAAATCGGAAACCTTCTGGATATTCATGCTGTAGGTTCGCTTTGTAAAATGTACAGCGCCATATTTCATTCTGATACTGTTCAAACCGTAGGTCACTATCCATTTGATCTGCGCAATACTCCTGTGCATTTCATCACCGGAGCCGGGCATAAATTCCACGGCCCAAAAGGTGTGGGAATGCTCTACATCAATGAAAATGTAAAGATTAAGCCTTTCATCCACGGTGGCTCTCAGGAAAGAAATATGCGTGCAGGAACTGAAAACCTTTACGGTATTGTTGGTTTTGCGAAAGCACTGGAAATGGCTACAGAAAACTACGAGCACGACAGCAATTACATAAAAGGGTTAAAGCTGTACATGATGGAGCAGCTCAAGAAAAACATCATGGGTGTAAGCTTTAACGGCGATCCCGTTGGAAGAAGTCTGTACACTGTTCTGAGCGTTAGCTTCCCCAAAAATGAAAAATCAGAAATGTTGCTGTTCAACCTGGATATAAATAATATCTGTGCTTCAGGCGGTAGCGCTTGTACATCAGGCTCACAGCAGGGTTCTCACGTAATCAGAGCAATCAACAGTAATCCTAACCAGGTTACAGTTCGTTTCTCATTCAGTAAACAAAATACAAAAGAAGAGATCGATACAGTTGTTGCGAAACTCGCTGAACTGATTTAAAGATCTTCTTTCCTATAAAGAAAATGGTTGTATCGGGTTTGATACAACCATTTTTATTTAACTCCGGTGAACAGCTATATTTATTTCGCTGATTTTTTTATGAAGCGGAATAAAGTAACATGCTGAGTTTTATCGAATATTCACTTCACCTACAGCGGAGCATTCAATAACTGAAACTCAACTTGTTCACCAGTGCTTCCGGAAGAGCAGGCAGATTTCTCCTCTCAATCAGATATGTGGAAAGTCCGGCTATATCTCTGAAGATATAATGACTGTTCATAGCTCCCTGTAAATAACCTGCACCGGAAGTATTTCCGGTACCCAAACGCATACCGATCATTCTTCTTACCATCATATAATGACGGTGTCTCCACATCGAAAGTAATGAGTCGATTTCCACC
>DATCKB010000099.1:0-1622 GCA_036562505.1 Parasegetibacter sp.
GGTTCATATCGGCCGTGCTGCAGTAAGAGCATTATTCTGATGACATTCCCGGTTATTTTCCGCAGGATTCGGCTTAAATTTTTCCCTCTGCCGCTGAATTGAGTGCAATTACTAAATAACGGACTGCATTAAACGTAAATAATGTAGCAAAAAAACGGTCGCCAGTTTTACCTGACCACCGTTTTTACTATAGTGTACGGATTGAATTAAAATATTCCGCCTTTTTTCAGAGACACTTTACCAGTTCCGATTTTGAAACCGTTCTGATAAATTTCTACCTGATAGTCTCCCGGCTTGTAATCATCAGTGATTTTCAGATCAAAGCTTACGCTCTTACGCTTGCCTTGCTCATAATCAACCATCAGTTTATTGGTAAATGTTTTTTCACCTTCATTTCTTGTCATGAATGTACCCGAGCCTAAAGCAGTTTCAGTAATCACATTCCCTTCGGGAGAGGTTACTACTACAAACAATTCTTTAGAACCGGTTGTAGCCAGGCGATTCTCAACGTCGAAGGATACACGAAGTTTATCTGCTCTTTTTGCTTTGGTGGTAGTAACTTCCTTACCGCTGCTTTTTTCGTTAATAGCAGCCATATTGAAGTTATACGCGTTCAGCGTAGATCCCACGTCCACTTTGTTTTCCAGCTCTTTCTTAACTTCAGTTACAACTGTTACTTCTTCCTGAAGAGCCGCTTTCTCCTGTCCGAGTTGAGTATTTGCACTGGTCAGCAGTTCATTTTCCTGAGTCAGACGGGCAACTTCTTCTTCAAGACCGTTGATTTTTGAATTCATTTCTTCAATCAGGGCTTTAGCGTGATTCAGTTCAGCCTGAGTAGCATTTCTCTTACTCAGAATGCCTTTAACTTCAGCTCTCAGTTTAGCAATCTCACTGGTGCGCTCAGACAATTCAGTGGAAAGCTGATTATTGGCACCACTGATCGAATCGAGGCGGGCAATAGCAGCATCGTATTCCAGCTGAATAGCATTTTTAGCGGAATCAGCAGTAACTATCTGAGTCTGGAGTTGCGTAGTTTGTTCTTTTGCCTTATTCTTGTCCCAAATTACATAACCCCAGGTACCCAGAAGGGCGGCGATAAGGATACCATAAACCAGTCCTCGGTTATCACGCTTCGGTGGTTGACTGGGTGTTGATGCAGATGGATAATTAGAGTTTGTCATTGCTTGTGATTTTATTATTATTAAAATTCGTTTAAAAAATCAGTAACCAGATTAAAATCAGTTTAAAAATGGGTATGGATTATTCGCAGTTACGACATTTACTGCTATTCGATATAGAAACAGTCCCTTTGTCTGCGGCCTTTGATGAACTTTCTGACGAATGGAAGCTTCTCTGGATGGATAAAATTTCAAAAGCCATGCCAGAAAATTCTTCGCCCGCTGAAATATTCATTCAAAGAGCCGGGATTATGGCGGAATTTGGTAAGATAGTATGCATTTCTACTGGCTTTTTTTACGAATCTCCCGAAGGGAAACTTTCTTTGAAAATAAAAACCATAGCAGGTGATAACGAACAGGAAATTTTAACTCAGTTCCTGGATCTCATCAATAAATTTGCTGAAAGATACCCTCATTTTCAATTTGCCGGTCACAATATAAAAG
>DATCKB010000104.1:0-19694 GCA_036562505.1 Parasegetibacter sp.
TCTGAGGTTGACAGATATCTGAAAATCCTTGATCGTTAGGAATGAGCTGATCACCCCTTCCACTTTTGGACGACCATTGCCTACCACCGTAATATCTGCCGGATTATAGGTAAAGGTTTTCAGCCCTTCCCGGCTGACGAACACTTCAGCCCCGGTTGCCGGATCAATCCCGGCCGAGCGAACTGCCCATAGGTCGTCCGGGCTATAGCCATCAAAATAACGGGTTAGTGCAGCCGATATATGCATAGGCCCGTAGATATTAGGATCATTGGCATACACAGAACCTTCATAACGGATATCATTAGCCAGCTTCTGCGCGGCATCGTTCAGATTTTTCAGAATTTGTCCGAAACCTTTATACTCGCTCTTGTACATTCTGCCGGTAAGCCCAATGCTCCAATTGATCCGTTTTTGTGTATTATTGATCACCAATGTTCTCAGGTTTGCTTCTATCCCTTTATACCTAAGGGTACCCACGTTCAGGGGATACTGCGTAACGCCGGAGCTGGGAGGCGCGTTTCCTGCAACAATCAAAGGATCAGTAATTTTATCATATAGGTCAACCGTTGCTGTGATCCTGTTCCTCCATAAAGCAATATCAAGCCCCAGGTTAGTGGTTTGAGTATTCTGCCATTCCAGATTTTCATTACCCAGCGTGTTCAAATAATATCCCTGGCCAAAGACGTTTCTGTTATTTTCCAGGCTGTACACGGATGCAGAAAGGAAATTACCCAGCTGCTGATTACCGGAAATTCCTGTTGTCAGTCGCACACGAAGCAGGTCTATGGCGGCAACATCTTCGAGGAAGGCTTCCTTGTTGATTTGCCAGCCTATACCGGCAGACCAGAATGGGGAATGTCTTTTTGCCGAGCCAAATACGGTTGAACCATCAATCCGGTAAGTAAGGTCGGCAAAGTATTTACGATCATAAGAATAGTTAACACTGGCTAATGCGCTTACCTGACGTGCCGTGCTTGAACGGTAAGTAGGCTTGCCATTTAACTCATAGGAATAAGCAAACGCCGGATTGGGCTCCACGCCGAAAGGAAATCCTATGGCTGCATTTTGCAGAAACGTTGTTTTGTTTTCTTCAGCAGATCCTCTCAGGTTGCCGGTAAGGGAATGTACACCGTTGAGCACCTGATTATAAGTCAGCATGATGTTCGACTGATAGCCGAAACGCTCTCTCTGCTGGTTGGTATAGCTTCCTTTCTGATTAATGGCTGCATTATCAAAGCGGGTATGCTCCGCCGGGAGGAAGAGGTCTGTTTTAATCATATCCTTCCCAATCTGTACGGCGCCGGATAGTCTCCAGTTATTGTTGATATCCCAGATCATACTTAACTGGTTTTGAAGAGTAAGCTGGTTGGTATTGTTCAGCTGACGCAACACTGCATTGTACAATGGATTGGACACCCTGACCACTGTTTCTCCTAAAACGGCAGCCGGCTGATATACCTCCAGATACCTGTCGTAGTTGGGATTGCCGTTTGCATCCGTTTTTCTGTAATACGGGGCAAGGGTCACATAATCCCTGAAACTCCCATAAGGGGATTCATTTGATTCGGTGCCATTCACAAATAGTCGATTCGTTATGTTTACACTGCCCTGACGATATCCCAGATCAATAGAGCCACCCCAGGTGGTACGGTCAGAACCTTTCATGATCCCTTTCAGATCGCGATAGTTCAGGCCAATATTATATACCCAGGCTTCCGAGCCGCCATTCAAATTCAGTGAATGACCCATCGTTAAACTTTGCCGAAGCGGAACTGTGAGCCAATAGGTATTTACACCTCGCTCTGCTTCCATCAGCCGTTGATTATACAATTTTTCATCATCTCTTAGATAATTAAACCCACGGGAAGAATATAATCCGGCAAGACTTTGAAATTCAAGCAACTCGTGGGAGTTCATCATATTGTAGCCGCTGAGATCTGCGATTTCCCAGCGTGTGTCATTATTGTAAGTGATGCGAAGCTCACCACCTTTGGGCCGGATCGTTTCCACCACCACCACTCCGTTAGCGGCTTTGGAACCAAACATAGCGGTAGAGGCAGCATCTTTCAAAATGGTAATGGATTCCACGCGGTTGATATCCAGATCAATGATCTGCTGAAGCGTCGACTCCATTCCATTTAAAATGAATAACGGTTGGTTGGGGTTAGCCGTAAACTCATCGCGAACGGCTTCAGAGGAAATACTTGTTTTACCCCGTAATTCAATATCAGGCAGACGGTTGGGGTTAGACCCGAGTTGCATATTAGGTTCTATAATAAAAGACGGATCCAGCGTCTTCAAACTCTGCAGCACGTTTAAATTTCCAACGGCTTTCAGATCAGCAGCGGTAAAGCTACTGGCAGCACCGGTAAATGAATTTTTGTTTCTGCTCAAAATTCCCGCATTTACCACCACCTCATCCAGATCCCCTGCCGCTTTTTTCATGATCACTGCATATGCCCGGTTCGAGTCGGATGTGATCCGCAGCTGCACCGGAGAGAACCCTATAGAGCTGATCTCGAGCACATCGCCCACTTCAACGTTCAAAGTGAATACGCCATCTTTGTTTGTTGTAGTACCCCGCTTTGTTCCCTGAATTTTTACAGAAACGTCAGGAAGTGGCGCTCCTGTGGAATCGGTGATCTTACCCGTAATGGGGAAAGCAGCGATTTCACTTAGATAAAAGTCGTCGGCAAATGCGGAGCTGGGCTTTTTGGTAAACAGTACGATATTTTTATTAGAGAAATCGATCTCATAGCCAAGGCTTAGGTCGGATGCCAGGCGATCCAGGAATTTCTCCAGCGGCTCATCCTTAGCACTGATGGTAACACGTTCAATGGCCCTCAGCAGCTCCGCTTTCCCGAAAACTGAAAATTGTGTTTGTTTCCGGATAGCCGAAATAACTTTAGACAGCGGTGCCTCCTTCACTGAAATTGACACAGACTGGGAAACACCGTTTGCAGAAATTTGCAGGCAAAATCCCAAAATTAAAGTAGTCAATAATTTCATAATCCTGAATACTCTTCTTGTGTTGCGCAAGCTGACATCCGTGACAGCCAATGACATCTTCCTGTGCAAATGAATATTTACACTTTTTTGCATAAATTGCATTTTTAGTTGATTAACAGAATACCCTTCTGAGTTAGTGAACTAGATTTGTTGGCTGTTGTGATGAACAGTCAACCATCCCGACGGAAGTGTACCCGCACTTCCGTTGTTTTTTTACCATAGAAAAGATGAAACAATTAAGGGATAAACTGGTGATTAAAGTGCATCATAAGTTGTTGAGTTTTTGGTTAACAAAAAAGAGTCGCATTTATTTTACAATAAGTTTCCTTCCTTCCAATTGCAAATTGATCCCGGATTTCTGAAAAGCTTCAACAATATTTCCCAGGGGTGTAGTTCGGCTGAGAGAGCCAAACAACTGAAAATTCGTTTCCTTTTGGTAGATAACCTCAATATTATACCAGCGCTGTAGTTGCCGGAGGGCTTCACCCAGCGTAACTTCCTCAAAATTGAAATACCCTTGTTTCCAGGCAGTTACCGGTTCGGTATCCACTTTCACAATGCGGGTTGATGCATCGGGTAAAACAGTAGCCTGCTCTCCGGGCCGCAGCGTGCTGCTTATCGCTGTTTGGGCGCGATCCGGATGAATCTTTACGCTTCCGGACACCAGTGTAGTTTGCACACGCCCTTCATTTTCGTAACAGTTAATATTAAACGAAGTACCGAGCACTTCAACCTGTCCGGAATTGTCGGATCCTGGTAATTCAAACTCCACTACAAATGGCTTTTGGGGGTTATGAACCACTTCAAAAAAAGCCTCGCCCGTAACCTTTACCATTCGCTTATCGCCGTTAAAATGTAAAGGATAATGAATTGCGGTTTCAGCGTTTAACCAAACCAGTGAACTATCTGGTAACAGCAAACGAAATTGTCTGCCTTTAGGAGTTCTTAGCGTGTTGTATGCATCAGCCCCGATCGGTTCTGAGCCTGTTCCCTGATACCGGATCTGACCATTGTCTAAGATTACTTTCTTAAAATTATCGGTTGCAATCACCCCATTATTCATACTATCCAGCACCACCGTGGTGCCATCCGCCAGGGTAAGAACGGCCACTTCGGATGCCGGCAAAATAGGCTGGTCATCCGCCAGCTGGTTGTGAGGAACGGCTGAGTCGCCTGAAAAATAATGGAAAAGAAAAAAACCTGCTATAACAGCCAGGATAGCCGCAGCCGCTGAGAAGCGGTACCATCTCATTCGACGCAAAGGTTTAACGTCCCCCCTGCTCTCTTTCCGGTCTGTTGCTCCGTTCTCCGTCTCTACTCCGTTCTTCTTCTCTAATATCTGTTGCAATATTATTTGTCCGGGTTCAGAATCATGCAGTTGCAGCAATTCCGGCTCGCCCTTTTCCATGAAATGATCGATGATTTCTTTCCAAACCTCGCGCTCCTTCTCATTGGCAAGCGTTTCCCAAAGTAGGAAAAATTCCTCCCTGCTGATCTCTTCCGCGAGGTATTTGTTTATCAGCTCTTCTATTTCGGTTCTTGTTAACTGATTCATTTGTTGGCCGGTTAATATAAAGACAGGTGAAAATAAGTTTAGGGGGGTAACGTAAAAAAAATCACTACCGGATTATATCAGTCCGGCGGCGCTCAGGATGACTATCGGAAAAGGATGATACTCCTGTAGCTGTTTCCGAAGCTTTGCCAGCGCCTTCATCATATACTCCTTCACGGTATGGCGGCTGATTTGCATTTGCTGTGCAATTTGCTCGTAGGAAAGGTTTTCTTCCCTGCTCAATACGAATACTTTTTGCTGCTGCGGGGGTAATCGCTCTACCAGGGCCTGCAGCGTTTCTTTCAACGCCCTGGCTTCAACCGAGGGCACCTCCGATGGATTTTCGGCTGCGGCATGTAATATATAATTCTGATAAGCTGCTTCTACCTTGATCCGTTGAAGCCGGTTGATGATCAGATTCCGGGCAGAAATAAACAGATAAGACTTAAGGTTTCGGATTTGGGTGGCTTCAGTCCGGCCCTCCCATAAACGCGCGAATACTTCCTGAGTAATATCTTCAGAAAGCGTGTTGGATTTAGTTAGAGCAATGGATGCCCCATAGATCAGCGGCCAGTATTCAGCAAAAACAATGGAGAAAGCGGATTCATCGCCCCGGGCTATGGACCTCAGTAATTCCTGTTCCTTTGCGAGCGAGTCGTTCTTCAACTTTTTTTTGACGAAATTATAAAAAATCAAATGAATACTCAGATGAGGTATTTTTGTATCCATGGAACGCCTCCAATTCTTCTATTATTTTCTGGAACTGGCCGGAACCTTCGCCTTCGCCATAAGTGGAGCTGTAGCGGCTAAACAAAAGGGCCTCGACCTGTTTGGCATCTGCGTTGTAGCTTTTACCGTGGCGTGCGGCGGCGGAATCATCCGCGATCTCTGCATAGGAGCTACTCCACCTGCAGGGTTAATGAACTGGCAGTATCTGGTTACTGCCTTTTTCGCCATGTTTTTAACAGTCGGACTTTACCCGGTAGTTAAAAAACTAAACAGGCCGGTAATTCTTTTTGATGCAGTAGGCCTCTCTCTTTTTGCAGTCACCGGCGCACAAAAGGCTCTCGCTTACGGTCATAATGGGCAGGTTGCGGTGCTTCTGGGAATTACAACCGCCGTTGGTGGTGGCGTACTGCGCGACATCCTGTTAAATCGTGTTCCGGTAATTTTTGAGAAAGAAATTTATGCATCTGCAGCCCTCATTGCTGCATTATTTGTTGTACTGGGAACAAGTTTTACCAATCTGAGCGGCGACCTTATTTCAGTTATGGCAATTTCCGTTTGTTTTATACTACGTATGCTTGCACTCAGGTTTCACTGGAACCTTCCAACACCAAGCGATGTAAAAAGTACCACAGACAAACTATAAATTCTTTCTGAAAATTTTCTGCTGCTATAACTTTGCACTGTCGTGCGAAACATTCTTGCCTTCATATTAATTATCTCTTTCGTCGGACAAACATTCGATCAGGGTTTGTATTTCCTCGGATATCTTCTTGAAAAGAAAGAATACCTGAAACGATGTGAAAATACCGACCGCCCTGAAATGGCCTGTGAAGGGAAATGTCAGCTCATGAAAAAAATCAAAGAACAACAGGAAAAGGAAAGAGGCGAAGCTCCTGAACTGAAATCCGCCAATCATAATGAACCGGGGTTCTCTCAGGATAATTTTACTTTTTCTTTATTTATACCTGAATCAACAACTGCGCAGTTATTCTTACATACTATCGGCAACCCGATAGATCAACCTACTGCACTTTTTCATCCACCCGATCAGGCCTAAACATATCTTTCACCTGGTTTTCTGCTTACAGTTCTGAAACCTTACTCAGAAACAACTGTACCTCAGAACCGTGCTGAATCTTTTTCCTTTACAATCTGTTCTGGTCCTCTTACCCAGAGATGGAAAAATCAGAAGGCATTTATTCAGGAGAAGTCTGCTTAAATCCGACTTGATCAACCTTTCAGATTGAAATCGCAAAATTCCGGACTACTCTGTTTCAGTAGGGGATCTGGCTATATCTGTTTACACTTCAAGTACATCAAATGAAACGATATATATTGTTTATCTTCCTGAGCTTATTTATCAACAACCTGATTGCCCAGCAAATCATCAAAGGAAAGATTACCGATTATAATACCAAAGAACCCGTTAGCGGTGCTACAATCACGGGCGGTTCAGGTAAAACGGTTTCCTCGGAAAACGGTCACTTTGAAATCAAAATACCTGACTTTGTAAAATCGCTCATTATTTCCCATGTCAGCTACGAAACTCAGGAGATTCAGCTCTCCGATCCTTCACCATTTCTGGAAATATCTCTGATCAGCAACATGATGAACCTGAGCACAGTTAGAGTTACAGGTTATGAAAATAACAGACGACTGATGGAGACTGCAGGTGCAATCGGACTTCTGAATGCCCAACAACTCCGGAGAGGCGACAATATGGATATTCTACCCGCGCTGAATACCATTCCCGGAGTGAAAATGGAAGCCTATTCTGCCGGAAATTACCGGATAGCCATTCGCGGTAGTTTAATCAATAACCCATGGGGAATCCGGAATGTAAGAATATACTGGAACGAAATTCCGCTATCTTCACCAGATGGTACTGCGCAGAAGAGCATAGACTTCGACCCTGCAATTATAGGTTCGGTTGAAGTACTGAAAGGCCCTTCGGGCAGTATATACGGTGCGGGCAACGGTGGCGTTCTACTGATAAAAAATTCAAAAGCTGAAATCGGACAGACTGCAGCAGAAACCGGCTATACCGCTGGCTCCTACGGCTTCAGCAGGTTTCATGCGTCTTTCAAAACTTCAGGTGATAACGCGAATGTTATAGCAAACCTCGTAAGCCAGCGTTACGAGGGATATCGCGAAAACAACTGGGGAAATAAAGATGTAATAAATATATTTTCTCAACTAACTGTAAATCCTGAACGTAATCTGAATCTTTTCGTGACACATACTACAGGAAGCCTGGGAATAGCAGGAGGACTGAGCAAGGAACAAATGGATGAAAATCCACGACAAGCATTGCAGTTCAATAAAGACAATAAAATTTCGGTAAAGAAATACGACGCTACGGCAGTAGGAATTTCACAGATCTATCGTTTTAGTGATAATTTTTCAAATACCTCCGGCATTTACACCAACTTCCAGACTTACGATCACCCGTATGGTTCCAGTATTTATTACAACGGATACCTGCATGAAAGTCTTTCTGGTTATGGAGGTCGAACCAAATTTGTATGGAACAATCAGACAGGAAAAATTTCAGCCCGAATTAATATCGGTGGAGAGTATCAGTATCAATATCAGATAGCGAATACCTATGAGGTAATCAATGATCAACCGGGAACCTGGCCGGAAGACGGAGATTTATTTCAAAGTGATATTGTTAAATCAAAAGCCACCGCAGTATTTGTTCAGGCTGAGCTAGATCTTCCCTGCAATTTCTTCCTGACCGTCGGTGGAAGCTATACCCGATTATCATACGATATTCTTGATCTGTTTAAGAGTTCTTCACATACAGATTATTCCGGATTACTCAGGTTCCCCGCAAAATTTTCACCTCGGGTAGGGCTGGTTAAGCTGCTGGGAGAATATTTATCGGTGCACGCCAGCACAAGTTACGGCTACTCGCCTCCCCCACTCTGGGAAATCAACAATTACGATGGTACCTTAAACAAAAGTATTTTTCCCGAAGATGGTATTAATTACGAACTGGGATTAAGAGGAAACCTGCTGAACAATAAACTGGATTTCGACATCACAACTTATCAGATGTTTCTGAAAAATGCTGTTGTGCCGGTAGTCAGACCGAATGGTACTACCGCTTATAAAAACGCCGGGTCAACCACACAAAAGGGACTTGAGGCAATGCTTACCTATCAGTTCATCAGCGATGCAACTAAACCCGTTTCACAGATGAAAGGATGGCTAAGCTATGCATACAGTAACTATAAATTCAGAGAGTATACCACACAATCCTACGACTGGTCTACTAACACAGTAATTACCCTCGATCATTCCGGAAACAAGGTTACAGGAGTAATGCCGCATAGTCTGTCTGCTGGCATTGACCTGGAAACAAAATGTGGCATTTATTTCAATACCACAGGGTACTACTACGACAAAACACCATTAAACGATGCTAACACTTATTACGCTGATGCATACACGCAGATCAATGCAAAGTTTGGGTATAAAAAGAGTATCCGATGCTTTCAGGTCGACATATTTGCCGGAATCAATAACGCAGGTAACACTCAATACAGTTCGCTGCTGCTGTACAACGCAGATGCCAACGGAGTTCCTCCTCAATTCTACAACCCATCTGCAGGAAGAAATTTTTATGGAGGAATGAAACTCAAACTTGTACTGAAATGATTCTACATGCCTACAGCCTCCCACGCATTTATTTTCGCTGATCTGACTGTTTTTTAGCCGGATTTATAATAATTTAGAATAATCAAATACAATTATTCCTTCTTAATGTAAATCTTTGGCTATGGCTGCGTCGAAAACTAAACTCACCCCGAAACAAACCGATGAATTATTGCAGACGGTTAAACATCGCTTTGAAAAACACAAAGATCGTCATAAAGGAATTTCCTGGGGAGAAGTGGAAGAAAGGTTGAGATCAAAGCATTCAAAATTAAGATCGCTGTTTGAAATGGAGGAAACCGGTGGGGAGCCGGATGTAGTAGGAATAGATAAAAAGACCGGGGAGTTGCTGATTTACGATTGTGCATTTGAAAGTCCGAAAGGCCGCCGAAGTCTGTGCTACGATCACGATGCATTAGAATCAAGAAAGGAGCATAAACCGAAATACAGTGCTATGCAGATGGCCGAAGATATGGGCATCGAAATGCTCAATGAAGATCAATACCGTTATCTGCAGCAGTTGGGAAATTTTGACACTAAAACATCCAGCTGGCTGGTTACACCTCCGGACATCAGAAAGCTGGGAGGTGCAATCTTCGGAGATTACCGCTACGGCACCGTATTCATTTATCACAATGGTGCTGAATCTTACTATGCATCCCGGGGGTTCAGGGGATGCCTAAGAGTTTAATCAGGATCAGAATTTTTATCGTTATTGCTTAATTCACGGTTGGCTACTGACCCCTTCATTTCATTATCCGGCTCGTCAACATAGGTATCTTTCCAACGTACGATACCCGACCGATAGGCGGTACGGGCAATCATGTGTGCGCCCACGGGTGCAGTCAGCACAAGGAAAAAAATAATCGCTATAGCCTTGGTGGTTACATATACTTCTGAAAAATAGATAGAAGCACAAACAAGCAATAATCCAATTCCCAGGGTGGATGCTTTAACGGTAACAGACAACCGAAGGTAGAAATCCGGCATTCTGAGTATCCCAATGGAAGCGAAGAGCGTAGCCAGCGCACCGATAGTAGCCAGTATGCAGATAATCACATTAGTCATTGCTGTTCTTTTTATTGATATAATAGGAAAAGGCTATTGTTCCAAGGAAGGCTATCAGGGCAAGGATCATTGCCACATCAAGGAACAATGTTTTTTGTGTACGTATGCTGTATACCGTAATAGCTCCGATACCTATTGAGATTACCAGGTCCAGTGCTACTACCCTGTCTGCTATTTCCGGACCTTTAAACAGCCGGATGAGCACCAGTATAACTGAAGCCGTAAGTAACGGAAATATTACGTAATCAAAATAATGGTCAATTGTCATCTTAATATTTCTAAAAGTTTTTTCTCAATTTTATTTCTCACATTTGCTATAAACTTTTCTCTGTCGCGCATATACATGACATGAATATACACTACTTTATTATCGTTACTTATATCCAGAACCAGTGTCCCCGGTGTCAGGGAGATCATTGTAGCTAAAAGATTTATCTCCAGATCGGTTTTAGCCTCCATTTCATATCGTACAATTCCTGGTTTGAAAAAATATTTAGGTGTAATTACGTCGTAAGCTACCTGAACATTCGCATGAAGCAGATCTACCAGAAACTGCAATGCAAACAGGATCATTTTAGGAATCCGTGTAAAATACCTCTGATCTGATTCGTTGCGGTTCATCACGAAGAGGATAAAAAAGCCCAGTATAAACCCGAAGAAAAAGTTGGCAAACAACATCTCTCCGGTTAATGCCACCCAGATGAAGCACAACAATAAATTCATTAAAAATTGTCTGACCATACTTTCTTTATTTTCCCAATACTGCTTCTATATAGGGTTTGGGGTTCATCAATTCATTTGATATCCGTTCAGCCACACGAATAACCATTTCCGCATTCAAACCAATAAACAGTGTAGTGCATGCCAGAATACCAATAGGCAGCACCAGCAGTATCTTCTTCTGCATAACCAGGGGTTTGAAATTATCCTGGATAATACTATGCGTTGATGCATTCTTCCAGAAAACTTCGCTCCATAATTTCGCTATAACATATAGTGTCACAAAGCTTCCGAGAATTATTCCAAATGCAATTGCGTAGTTCTCAGTAGTAAACGCTCCCTGAAGTAAATAAATCTTTGGCCAGAAACCCGAAAGTGGAGGTATCCCGACCAGCGAAAACAATACTATCGCAATGAGCAGGGATATTTTAGGGTATTCGGCATAAAGTCCGCCTAATCGCTTCATATCCATCGTCCCCCTCAGTTGTCTTATTAAACCTGCTATCAGGAAAAGGTTAGTCTTAACCATGATATCATGAATCAGATAAAATATTGCGCCCAGAATAGCCATATTGGTATAAAGGGCCAGCCCTCCTACCATGAACCCAATATGACATACAATCAGATAAGAAAACAAGCGGCGGATATTGGTTTTGATAATAGCTCCGAATGCACCGGTAAGGATGGTGAGTATAGCCACTATCATTAGCACATACTGCATAAATTCATCGGGCTGAAATATCAGGGTAAATACTCTGAAAAGCGCGTAGAGTCCGAGTTTCGTAAGTAATCCTCCAAAGGTAGCAGCAACCGCTGAAGGTGGTGTATGATAGGAAGCCGGCAACCAGAAATACAGCGGGAACACAGCGGCTTTAATACCAAATCCTACCAGGAAAAACATTGCCGTCAGATTCACTATGGTTTGATTTTCGACCAGCGGAACCTTTAGTGCCAGATCGGCCATATTCAGTGTACCGGTTATTCCGTATAATATACCTACACCGGAAAGGAAGAAGGTAGAAGCGAGAATATTCAGTGCCATATACTTCACAGCACCCTCCAGCTGCGCTTTTCGTCCGCCTAAAGTCAGCAAAACAAAAGAAGAGATAATCACCACCTCAAACCACACATAGAGGTTGAATATATCTCCTGCCAGGAAGGAACCGTGGAGCCCCATTATAAGGAAATGGAAAATCGGGAAATATCCGTAAAGCATTCTGGCCCGTCCAACACCAACAGAAGAGAACATTGAAACAGAAAGCGCAGCGATGGAAGTCAGCAAAACCATCGTTGTGCTGAATGTATCTGCTACAAACACAATCCCGAACGGGGCTTCCCAGTTAGCTGCATTCATAGTGAGTATATCACCGTAGAATACTTTAGCGAACAAACGCAAAGCAGACAGTAATCCAACCGAGGCTCCAATCAGACTAAGTATTCGCTGGGTAACAGTTTTTCTCCAGAATACCAGCTGAAGTATTGCAGTGAATAAATGTATTAATACTGGTGCTATAATATTATTATCAATCATAAATCTTCTTCTTCAGGAGTGCTTAAATCATCAAGATCATCTGATCCAATCAATGCATATACCCTTTTCAGTAACACAATAGCAAATGAAGTCAGACCAAAACTGATTACTATAGCTGTCAATATCAGGGCCTGTGGAATAGGGTCAGCGTAAATATCAGAAAATGTTTTCAAGCCTACTTCTATGATGGGTGGTTTTCCTTTCGTGATATTTCCCAATAAAAAAATCAGCATATTGGTTGCGTTGCCGAGAACCAGAATTCCCAGCAGCAACCGCACCATACTTCTTTTCAGGATGAGGTAAATTCCCACCGCATAAAGAATGCCTATCAACACAACAAGTAGTAACTCCATGATATGCTTAGTGTGTGTTTAAAGATATTGTAAAGAGTATCGTCAGAACTACACCCACAACAACAAGATACACGCCCAGGTCAAAAAACAATGCTGATCCG
Organism: Parasegetibacter sp.; assembly: GCA_036562505.1. Classification (GTDB taxonomy): domain Bacteria; phylum Bacteroidota; class Bacteroidia; order Chitinophagales; family Chitinophagaceae; genus Parasegetibacter. Next base: position 12,727 of record DATCKB010000104.1, read on the forward strand.
ATCATGCCGATTACCGGAAGCGGTTGCTGATACCAGATTCCTGTCATCACCGGTAGATCAAATAGCATGGGCAGTGCCATACTTGCTGCTGAAATCAGCAGTCCGATTGGCAAGAGAGACAGGGGTTTATATCTGAGAATTTTCATGGTTGCATCAGTTCCGTATGCGAAACTGTGAAGCACAAACGCAATTGATGCAACAAGTCCGCCTACAAATCCCCCACCCGGATAATAATGCCCTCTCAGTAATAAAAATATAGAGAACAAAAGCAGGATGGGAAGCAAATATTTTGATGCGGTTTGCAGGATGATACTTCTCATAATTATTCTTTTTCAGATGATTTTAAGCGAAGTTTTAAAAGGCTGTAAACTCCTAAAGCTGCGATGCTCAGTACAATTATCTCAAACATGGTATCAAAGCCTCTGAAATCTACCAGTATCACATTCACTACGTTTTTTCCCTTTGCAAGGAGATATGCGTTATCTCCATAAAAATCAGCTATCTGAGTTTCGGTGGGGGTTTGCAGCACTTTAATGGCTATGATCGACATAGTTGCGCCGAAAGAGCCCGCAACCAGAATATCACGCCAGATTGTAGTTTTATTCCATCCCGGAAAATTAATAAAGGGAGGAAGATTAAACAGTACAAATACAAACAACACCACGGTTAATGTATCAATTGTAAACTGGGTAATCGCAAGATCGGGGGCACTATAGTAAACAAACATCAAACAGATAGCATAACCGATAACGCTCGTGCCGATTACCGCTGCCAGCCGGGATTTAGTAGTGAGAATAATGTATAGTCCGCCGAGAAGAAACAATACCGTTGCACCTTCATAAAGAGTGATCGGAGATAATTTATCAAAGTCGAAATGAATCGGACCACCTATAGCCAGTTCATAAATAAACAGCAATTCTGCGAATAGGATAATCTTGAATATATAAGAGCGCAGAAATCCGTTATGCATAGTATCGGTATAACCTGCAGAAAATTTCAGCAACTGTGAGGCTAATCCGTGATAGATATTTTTCGGTGAAAGAAAATTGAATCGCTCAATAAAAGAAAGTTTTGCTTCGGACGGTTTGTTCAGTAAATAGAGAACTGTTCCCGCTGCCAGAGTGACTAAACTAAGAATCAGAACGAGATTGAAACCATGCCAGATTTTGAGGTGAACTATCTCTCCTGCTTCATAGGCAGCACTGACGATGGCAGATATTATATGGTCTCCGATCAAATAAGGAAAACATCCGAAAATAATTCCTGCAACGCTCAGGATAACCGGAGGAACCCACATTTTCCATGAGGGCATATGTACTTTTTCAAAACGCTGCGGAAGTTTTCCTGTGAATGGTCTGACCCCTGCCATAAAACCTGCTGCCACTAAGCAAATATTGGTAAGCACTGCTACAGCGGTTAATATAATTGCAAATACCCCAACGGTATGCAGGGTTGCCTCATAAATCAGATCTTTTCCGATAAATCCTACGGTGAAGGGTAATCCGGCACTGGATAATGCGGCCAGTATTCCTGCGATGTAAACCGGGAGCAGCACTTTTTTCAATCCGGAAAGTTGGGTAAGATCGCGGGTTCCCGTTTCATGATCTATTATTCCCGTTATCAGAAACAGAGCGGCTTTATACAAAGCATGGACAATGATAAAAACCGTCATAGCTGTAAACGCCTCCGGGGTTCCCAGGCCGATTAAAAAGGTGAGTATTCCCAGCGCGGCAATTGTGGAGTAGGCCAACACACCTTTGAGATCTGTTCTGAAAAGCGAGTGAACTCCTGCGTACACCATCGTCACACCACCTGTGACCATGAGCGTATAAGACCATTCAGCAGTATCCCCCAATATCGGAGAGAACCTGGCCAGCAAGTAGATCCCGGCCTTCACCATAGTGGCAGAATGCAGGTAGGCAGATACCGGTGTAGGAGCTTTCATGGCTCCGGGCAACCAGAAATGAAACGGAAATTGGGCAGATTTGGTAAATGCACCGATAAAAATCAGTCCGATTATCAGCGGATATAATCCACTTGAACGAATTACATCTCCGGAAGCAACCAATTGTTCTATAGAATAGGTTCCGCCAACTTCACCGATTATAATTAATCCTGCCAACAGGAAAAAACCTCCCAGTCCGGTGATTATTAGTGCCGTCAACGCACTCTTTCTTGATTCCGTCTGATCATTGTTATACCCGATCAGAAAAAACGAACTGATACTGGTGAGTTCCCAGAACACAAAAATCAAAAGAATATTATCAGAAAGCACCATGCCGAGCATCGATGCCTTAAATAAACACAGGTAACCATAGAAGCGATCGAGGTAACGGTCTCCTTTCAGATATGAGCTCGCATACAAAAAGATGAAGGTTCCGATTCCTGTTATTAATAAACTGAATAATAACGAAAGACCATCTAGCCGGAAATCCGCATTTATTCCAAGAGAGGGAATCCACTTATAGGATTCAGATATAGTATTACCCTCTTGAATAACCAGAGTATAGCTTGCAAAATATCCGAACAGAATCAGCGGAAGAATACTCAGAAGTATATTCCATTTTGACCTGAAAAGCCTTCCGAATGGTATAACCAGTGCTGCAACGATAAATCCTGATGATATAGCTGATAACATGAATTTGTTTTGTTTCCGGGTCGTCAAAAATAACTGAAAAAAGGGAAACTTTGACATTGCAAACCGGGCAAATGATGATGGGACGCTGATTAGCGAGAACGATTGAAAAATGCTTAATAAAAAATTGAATGAACTACTTTCAGAAAAAAATATAATTCCTGGAAGTTAATCAGGAGCTCAGGGGAATCCGTACAACAACCCGGCATCCTTTTCCTGGTGCACTGTCGATCTGAATTTCGCCGTTGAACGACTCTACTCGATTAATCATATTGGAGATGCCGATTCCATTTCTCTTTGCCATGATATCAAAACCGCATCCGTTGTCAGAAACCAGAATATTTATAGCATTTTCACTATCATTTACAATCACGTGAACCTGGTTCGCGCTGGCATGCTTTACGATATTATTAATCTGCTCCTGTATAATCCGGTAAATATTTAATTTAAGGTCGTCCTCAATCAACTGCGACTCAATATGATAATCCAGCATTGTCTGAATTGTTGAATTTTCACGGATTTTATCAAGCATTATTCTAAGCAGTTCTTCCAGTCCGACCGTACTGAGTGGTGCAACATATCCGTAGGCGAGTGATCGGATTTCCTGAATGGAACTATTGATCAGTTCTATCGGATACTCCACCAGACCTTTTAAATCGGGTCGTTTCTGTATAGCCATATTTAGATACATCTTCGCGCTGACCAGCAACTGATTGACGTTATCATGAAGTTCAAGTCCGATATAGTTCCTTTCTCCTTCCTGAGCTTTAATAACAGCTCTCGTAACTTTTTTCTGTTCCTGAATCTTCTGGTTCAAAAGTTCAGCCTCAATACTTCGCAGTTCTTCCTCAGCTTTAACGCGCTCGGTAACGTCGTTGATAATGACCATTCTGGCCATTCTGTTATTGTATTCAATACCATGAACCCGTGTCTCCACGATAATATACTCTCCATTCTTTTTCATATGCACCCAGTCGATCGGCCCCTCATCCTGTTTAGCCTGCCTCTCCCTGATCATTTCAATGGTAAGATGTTGCTGGTGCGAGGGCCGGAGGTCCAGAACAACCATATTCAGAAACTCTTCCCTGCTGTATCCATAGTGATCTATTGCGGCCCGGTTGACATCCAGAATCTGCAGCGTTTCTATATCATAAATAATCTTTGGAAGTGGACTTTCCCAGAAAATTGTCCGGTATTTTCTTTCGCTTTCAACGAGTTTTTCAAGCATCTCCAGCCTTTCCCTCTCGAGCTGTGCCTGCTTAAGCGCTGCCTCTATCGCCACAGGCAGCCGGTTCATGCTGTCTTTCAGAATATAATCCGACGCACCGGCTTTAATAATTCCCGCTGCAAACTCATCAGTTGCGGTACCGGTGACCAGAATAAAGGGGATAATGCTGTTCCTCTGTATCAGGAGCTCCAGTGCTTCTGAAGCACTGAACCGTGTAAGAAAGTTGTCTGACAGAATAATATCCGGAGCGAATTCAACGAGCGCCTGCAGATATTCCTTCCTGTCTGATACCAGTCCAATTTCACAATTATTGAAATGTGTACGAAGAATGCCGCTAAGTAATAACGCATCATCGGCGTCGTCTTCCAGTATTAATATCTTCAACAATTCGCTCATACGTTTTACAAGATAGCGATTTGATTCTATATCACCGTATATTGATTATGCTTAAATAAGTCGATTGAAGCATACTCGTCATAGTTGCCTGAAAGCCTCCGCAGTTACTGCACAGAACAACTTTGTACATCGTTTAAATTCATGTAGGTTTGCCACAGAAAATCATTTTTATGGGCGAATATTTTAAAGACAAAGTGGTTGTGGTTACCGGCGGGAGTGACGGGATAGGCAGGGCATTGGTACACCAGTTTCTGGCAATGGGTGCAAAAGTGGCAACCTGCGGACGCAACCACGATAAGATATATGCACTGGAAATGGAATATGCAGGTAAGCCGCTCCACACCATGGTGGCAGATGTGAGCAGTTCGTCAGATTGTCAGCGCTTTATAGAAACTACCCTGAAAGTATATGGCGGAATTGATATTCTGATCAATAATGCGGGCATTTCAATGAGGGCAGAGCTTGCAGAGATGGATGTGGACGTGATTAAAAAGGTGATGGATATAAATTTCTTTGGTGCCGTTCAATGTACCAAATATGCACTCGATACTATTCTGGAAAGAAAAGGAGTAATTGTCGGCGTTTCATCCATAGCGGGCTACCGCGGGCTCCCGGGCAGAAGCGGATATTCCGCGTCTAAATTTGCATTGATGGGTTGGCTGGAAGCTATCAGAACAGAATTACTCGATACCGGCGTACACGTAATGTGGGTTTGCCCCGGTTTCACGAGCTCGAACATTCGAAATGCTGCTCTTAATCATAAAGGGCAGGCTCAGGGCGAAAGTCCGCTCGACGAGAAGAGTTTGATGACCTCGGAAGAATGTGCAGAGCATATTATCAAAGCGATAGAAAAAAGAAAACGTTCACTGGTATTAACCTTTACCGGAAAACAAACCATATTTATAAATAAGTTCTTTCCATCACTGGCCGACAGGCTGGTAAGAAGATTCTTTTATAAAAACGGTAAACTGATCAAATAAACAGCAGATTCCGAATTACCTTTACAGGATATTTTCCAGCTAGCACATGCCTTTAATAACATTAACCTCTGATATCGGCGCACAGGACTATCTGGTAGGAGCAGTAAAAGGACGTTTACTTCAGGCGAATCCATCAAGCACAATTGTGGATATTACCCATCAGTTACCGCCTTTTAACTACCCTCAGGCTGCTTATGTATGCCGTAATGCGATCAGAAATTTTCCTGAAGGCAGTTTCCATCTCGTGCTGGTAAATCTGTTTGACTCCCGTCCCGACAACCTGATTATTGCGTTGCACAAACAACAATATATTGCCTGTGCGAATAACGGGTTACTGACCATGATTCTGGAAGAAAAGCCTGAAGAATTCGTGGGAATTACACTCGACAAAAATCAGCACCGGCACACATTGTATTTTGCTGAATTACTGGGTAAGTGTATAAATGCCCTGCATTCAGGTGCTTCGCTGGAAAATATCGGCGATCAGAATGTGGAGCTCAGAGAAAAGAATCCCCTGAAACCATTGATGGGGGCCGACTGGATTGAGGGACAAATCATCTTCATTGATCATTTCGAAAATGTGATCGTGAATATCACACGTGAACAGTTTGAAGAACAGCGGAAAGGGAGAAATTTCCGTATTGTTTTTAAACGCGATGAAATTATTGACAAAATCAGTGAATCCTACGCCGACGTTCCCGAGAGTGAAAAACTGGCTCTCTTTAATGCAGCAGGCTATCTGGAAATAGCTATAAATAAAGGGAATGCAGCCGGCCTTTTCGGGCTGCAGGGCTTTGCTGAACAATATCAGAACAGCACTTATCTGCAAAACCGCCTATTCTATCAGACAGTCAAAATCTATTTTGTATAATCTCCCCTTCCAGACTTTTGCCGTTCATCCAGCATCGATTTAGTTATATAAAGGCACTCAAAATCCGGGTTCCGGCTCCGCCCTCTGAATTTTAACTTTTGACTTTTGATTATACTATATATTTGTCCTTTCTAAAAAAGAACATAAACCAACTTTATGAACTTTAACAAGGTTAATAATCTTATTGGGTGGATCATTTGTATTATCGCTTCTTCTGTTTACATTTTGACTGCCGAAGCAGGCGGAAGTCTGTGGGACTGCGGCGAATTTGTGAGCAGTTGTTTTAAAGTTCAGATTCCGCACCCTCCGGGAGCCCCACTTTTTGTATTGCTCGGCCGGATTTTCATCGTACTTTTTGGTGATGATCCCATGAGTGCTGCTAAGGCAGTGAATATCATGAATGCGCTGGCCAGCGGTTTTACTATTTTATTCCTTTTCTGGACCATTACACATTTTGCGCGGAAACTGGTTCTGACCAATTCCGAAAACCCAACTGGTTTGCAACTCTTTTCAATAATGAGCGCAGGCGCAGTAGGAGCACTAGCCTATACATTCAGCGACTCTTTCTGGTACAGCGCGGTCGAGGGTGAGGTTTATGCCCTTTCTTCCTTCTTTACCGCACTGGTGTTCTGGGCAATTCTTAAATGGGAACATGTAGCAAATACTGATAAATATGCCGATAAATGGATAATATTCATCTTTTTTATGATGGGACTCTCTATCGGCGTTCACCTGTTAAACCTGCTGACCATCCCGGCGATTGTGATGGTATATTATCTGAAAAAATATAAACCTACCGCGTGGGGTACCTTCTGGGCCTTCGTAGTAGGATGTTTAATTACCGGAATTGTTCAGGTA